>JAYZWP010000346.1:0-8717 GCA_036142245.1 Pseudomonadota bacterium
CCACGGCACGACTACATCGCCGCCTACGCAATGAAACGGTGCCACTCTCGGACTTGTTGTCCTGGGGGGGTTGTCCTGGGGGGGCCACCGCCCTGGACAACTCCGTCTCACTCACTCGTGCGCGCCAATTCCCGACCTGTCCGCGCGCGGTAGTAATAACGGCGCAGCGCGGAACGCAAGCGCCAGAAAGCGCCATAAGTTATCGGCAGGGTCAGCAACCCGAGGATTAGCCTGCGCCCCAACCCGGGCCGAGCCTCCAGCGGGTAGCGATGGCTGCGCAATGCCGGAGCCATGAGACAGGTGACAACCGCCACATCCGGTGCAGGATCGCGCCGCCAGGCAAAAGCCCGATCAGGGTCCAGCGCCGAATTGACTTTCCCCTTCCAGGCTTGCTCCCAGTCGGGCACGATGGTGCTGTCGACCGGTGTGAGCTGAGTTTCCTCGAACCGCAGCCCGAGGAACATCATCACCCCTTGTAACGTTCCTCGCGGATCGGTCAGCAGATCCTCGAACCGCACCACCAGCCCGCGGACAGGGTATTTTCGCAACACACGGCGAGCCAGCCGGTCACGATGCGTTATTTCACAGGCGGTCCAGAATCGATTTTTCGTCCACCAGGAGACTTTATCGAGAGAATCGAGATTGTCTCTGCCGTCACGCACAACCAGTACGAAACGCGCGCGCGGGTACCAGCGTACAAGTTCCGGAAGGTAGCACTGATGCACGGGACTCTTTTCCCCCACCAGCGGTTTGCCCTGGCGGCGGCGATACAGATCGAGGAGAGTGGCAAGAAGGGTGCTCGGCAAAATCCGGCGTTCATCCGGGAGCGCCGCGAGCAACTCCTCACTCCGCACCCCGAGGTCCCTGGCGCGGGTACGGGTAACCAGAAACTGGATCCGCCGCCGTCCGCTACTGCTGGCCGGATCGATCGACCCGGGCAACCGGTCATGGAACTCCTCCATGAACTGTGTTTCGGGTGGAATGCAAAGGCGACTGTGACGACTCAGCAGTTCCGCGAGCAGCGTTGTGCCCGACCGGGGGAAACCGGTGACGAACAGGGCCGGCTCAGGCGGTTCGCCGCCGACGCCCTTCACCCCGCGCGCAGCTGTTCGAGTGTCCGCCGGGCTTCCTCGACCCCTCGATACCGCGGTTCGCCTTCTGTGGCCCGCTCGAGTTGGGCAATGGCCGCTTGCCGGTCGCCGGCACGGACCAACGCTTCGCCGAGGTGGTAGCGAAATTCCGCGACGTCTGGCGCCTCCGCTACCACGCCCTCGAGCAGCGGCACTGCCCTGGCAGGCTCATCATTCAAAGTGAATGCCCACCCCGCGGTGTCGCGATACGCGACATTGCCGCTCGCCGCGAGGGGCTCCGCCAACTCCGCTGCCCGATCCAGTGCGGCCGCATCATCCCGGCGGTACGTGAGCAGCATCATCACCAGGTTGTTCTGGACGGTCAGGGAGTTCTCCTGCCGGCGCAGATTCTCTTCATACAGCGCAATGAGGTCGTCGATATCACCCCGGCTTTCCAGCAACGTCCCCAGCATGCCGACGACGGCAGAATCCCATCCGGTCGGCTCGAGACCATCGCGCAACTGTTGGATGGCCGCCTCGGTGTCACCCTCCTCGAGATCGACAGCGGCCAACGTGATATACGGCTGTCCCCAATCGGGCCGCAGCATCAGCGCCTGACGGTAAGCGGCGCGCGCTTCCTCCAGGCGCCCGGCCGACTGCAATATGCCGCCTCGCAGATGCAGGGCCGGATGATTTTTTTCGCGGGCGCTCAGAGCCTGATCCGTCAGCGCCAACGCCTCGTCGTAGCGCTTCTCATCGACGAGGATGCGCACTGCCAGCGACAGCGGTTCGATTCCCCAGGGAGCGATCCGTAGCGCACGATCGAGGCTCTCGAGCGCGGCGTCGTAACGCTGCTGACCGGCCAACGCGGCGCCGCGCATGAAATAGCCGTCAGCGGTGTCAGGGTTCAATTCGATCATCTGATCAGCATGCTGCAGCGCGTTTTCCCAATCCTGTTTGGTTATGCCATACCGGGCCAACCGCTCGTGCAAACGGACATTTCCCGGCTCGGAGGCGATGCCTGCCTGGTACTGCGAAGCCGCCGTCTCGGTCAGGCCCCGGCCGGCGACATAATCGCCGAACTCGAGCCTCAGCCCCGCGTTCCCGGGTGCAATCTCGATAGCGGTTTCATAGGTCTCGCGCGCCAAGGCATGATCGTCCCGGGCACGGTACATCCGTGCCAGACGGCGCAACACTTCCGTGTTGCTCGGCTCGTCTCTCAGGATGGCGCGGTAATCGGCGATGGCAGCCTCGATATCTCCTTCCGAGGCGGCCAGGTCGCCGCGCAGCTGCAGGGCTCCGGGATGGGTCGGCGCCTTTTCCAGTGCGGTCGCAAGCTGCTGATGCGCTTGCACGTTGTCCTTTTCCGCCAACAGCAAGCGCGCCAGAGCAGTACGGGCATCCACCGAAGCCGGATGGTCTTCATCGCGTTCAAGGAACTCCCGCAGGGTCGCTTTGGCTTCATCCACATTGCCTGCATCGGCCAGCATGCCGGCGAGCCCGATCGCCAACGTCGGCTGATCCGGTCGTTTTCGGATCATGTCCCGCAGCAGCGCCTGCGCATCCTCCATGCCCTGCTGCTGCCGCACGAAACCGACCAGGGCCAGCTTGTAGTCGACGCTATCCGGATTCTGTTCAACACCCTGTTCCAGTACGGCCCGAGCGTCCTCCTTCCGGTCCGCGGCAAGTAACAGGCGGGTCAGATCGGTACGCTGCCGCAGGTTATCCGGAGCTTCGGCGACGATAACCCGATAATGCTCGATCGCAGCGTCGGTGTTGCCCTGTTCGAGCGCGATACGCGCCGCCAACATCCGCGGTCTCATGTCTTTCGGATGGGACTGCATAAGCCTTGCCAGCAGTTCCTGCGCCGCCGAGACATCGCCGGTGCTGGCTTTAAGCCGGGCAGACAGTACGCCGGCTCCGATGTGGGTCGGATCCACCGCCAGCGCCTTATCCAGCAGCGCCGTCGCACCCGGCGTATCCCCGTCACGCACAAGAATGGTTGCGCGCAAGACCGCGACCCGCGGATTGTCCGGTTCGGCGACCGCATCGATCGTCCTGAGCGCGTCTTCCAGCCGATCGGTCTCACCCGCCACCAGATACAACTCCGCCATGCGCAGCAGCGATCCCAGGTGATCAGGGTGCTCGCTCAAGATACTCTGGTAGTGGCCAACTGCCCCCCGCAGTTCGCCCAACTGTTCGAGAGTTTCCGCCAACCGATAGCGTGCTTCGGTATGTTTCGGGTCGATCTGCAGAACGTTCTTGAACTCGACCCGCGCCTTCTCATAGTTACTCTCGGCGAAGTAATCGTTACCCCGCTCCAGGTGCTTGCTGATGCGCTGCTCGGCACCCCCGCAACCAGCCAGGAACAGGGCAACCGAAACCACAAGCCAAAACCGCAAAGTCATCTGAGAAACACTCTCGAAATCATTGGCAACACAATTGTATTCGCTAACATCAACCGTCAGTGTGAAGGGGGCGGGTTACGCTTTGGTGAACCAACAGGTTCCCGGAGGAAGGTGAGATGCAGCGGGCCGCGGGAAATCACGCGGTCACGCGCATTACATCACCAGACTCAAACCCACCCCGGCAAGCAAAGCGGCTGGGGCCGTCAAACTCAACGCCCGCTGTCCAAGCGCCGAGCAGCGGACCAACTCGCTGGCATATATCAGCAGTACTGTCTCGGCTACTGCGCGGCCTCCCATGCTACCCCACAGAACCGGCGATCCCAGGGCGGGAATCGCCAGCACCATCAATATCAGCAAGAAATCCAGTGTCGTGATTTCGAATCGCGTGCGGATGGAATAGCGCATGCCTCCCACCACCAGAAGAGCCATCGCAAAGAAGTAGAGGTTCGCCAACTGAGTAGAGGCGAGATGCGTCAACTGGAACTCGAACCGGTAAACGATCAGCGCCACGACCAGATAAACAATGGGGGCCACCGCCAAAGGTAGCACCCGACTGCTCAAAACCAGTAGCAACGAGAGCAGGATCAGCGCGACCACCCATAGCCCGCGCCATTCCAAGCCGGCCGCGACAAGAAGCATGAACCCACACAGCCCGAGCAGCACGGCCGCCGTCAGTACGCGCGATAACAGATTCTCCCAGCGGGAACGTTTCGCCCGCTCCGGAGAACGGAGAGACAACGAGGCTCGGGAAAACCGGCGTTTCTCCAGAATTTTCAAGGCCAATGCCGTCACCAGCACAAATCCGATATAAAGGGACAGCAGCAGCAGATCGGATTCGAAGCGCAGCAAAAAGGCGCTGGAAACCAACGCTGCCTGGGCCACATAGAGAATGCAGACAACCTCGTAATGGCCGAAACCGAGCGCCAGCAACCGATGGTGCAGATGGTTGCGGTCGGGCTGAAATGGTGATCGACCCGCCACCAGTCTGCGAATAATTACCAACAACGTATCGAAAAAAGGCACCCCGAGCAGAAATAGGGGCAGGACAGGACTGTAGGGTGTCTCTTGCGAGTGGGTGACCAGCAGCACCAATACGCCGAGAGAGAAGCCCAAAAACTGGCTGCCGGCGTCCCCCATGAAAAGACGCGCGGGATGGGTGTTGAATCGCAGAAAACCCAGGCAACTCCCCAGCAGAGCCAAGACGAGACTGAGGAGATGAAACTGGCTGGCTTCCTGACACATCAACGCCAGCGCGCCCAGCGACAGCGCGGACAACCCGGCGGCCAACCCATCCAGACCGTCCGACAGATTGACCGCATTGGTCGCGGCAATCAGAAAGAAAAACGAAGCCGCGATCGCCGCACCGCCGGTTAACGCGCTCGGCAGCAACGGCGACAGTTCGCTCACCAGCACCCCGCCGCCAAAGATGACCACCGCGGATGCCAACGCCTGGCCGAGCAGCTTCAGACGATAGTTCAGATCCGACCGATCGTCCCACGCTCCGAAACAGGCGATGATTACCATGCCTGACAGATACGGCGCGAGCGCCATACCGTACCGCGAAAACGCCGCAGCACCGCAGGCGCCGACCACCATGGCAATCCCGCCGATCCGCGGCATCGGTTGGCTGTGATGCTTACGCTGATCCGGTTGATCCAGAAAGCCCAGACGCGGCGCGATGCGTGCCAAAGGGGGAGTCAACGCCAGGGTCAACACCAAGGCGGCCAAAAAAACCAGAAAGGAACTCACCCGTCGGCGCCCCCGGGAAGGTACCCGGTCAGGCGTTCCTCCACGTCGTTGGCGAAGCGGACCAAACGCTGCTCCGCGCTTTCCAGTGATTCGTCGGGAAGGATGACTGTGGAGAGGCGTAATAACGCGCCATCGCTGCGGCCACGGGTCAGTCCATCCCAGAACAGGTACCACTTAACGGCGAATTCGCTGGTCAGGTTACGGCCACGTTGATCAAACCAGTAGTAGATGAGTTGCCTGTGATCCCCTTTTCTTATCAGGACGCGGTTGACCGCCAGCGCCTCCGGGCGACTCGACAGAGGCACCGCCACTTGTCGCAGTTCCTCGATTCGCCAGCCACCGCCGGGTATACAGGATCGGGGTGAGTGGGCGGATTGCCCCTCTCCCTGCGATCCGTAATAGGCCACGTACAGATTGACCGGCAGACCATCCGCTCGACGATAGTCCGCAAGCAGGTAGTCGTCGAACTTCAGGGTATCGATAACCGGCGGATCCAGCCGATCCCGATGTCCGCGCCAGTCGGCGAAACTCAAGGGAAACTCAGCGAAGACCCGCCGCTCCGGAACGGTAGCGGAACGTGTTTCAAGGAACAGTCCGGCAATAGCGCCCGCACTCAACAACGCGACGCCCGTCGCGAACGCGGTGGAAAGCCTCAGGCTCTCGAATCCACGTTGATCCAGACGCGGAGCCACCTGCTCGAGCCCGAAGCATTCCCGAAACCGTCGCCGAGGCGGCACGAGGGTCGCGAGAACCCATATCTGCGCCAGCAGAATGGCCGCGCAGATCATGAATATCACCCAGCCCTCGAACGCGTGAAGAAACCCTTCCGCCTGCTCCGGTCCGAAGTACTCCACCATCACACCGATAAAACCTATGCGGACGCTGTTCATCACTACCGTGATGGGCAAACTGGACAGCAACACCAGCGCGCGCTGCCATAGGGGCGCCTCGAACAAGTAGGCGCAAATGAAGGCGAGGGACACCAGCGGAAACAGGTAGCGCAAACCATTGCACGCTTCCACGACCTGCAGCTTCATCGTCCCCAGATCGATGACGTTGCCTTCCAGAAAAACACTGATGTCGCAGGCGCGGATGATCTCCACGCCCAACCAGGAGGAAACCAGCTGGAGTTGGGTCGACAGCTGATTGTAGAGAAACACCGGCAGTGGGATGACCAGCGCCAGCAGGAGCAACGGCATCAACATGTAGCGGGTCGCCGACGCGCCGAAAGCGCTCAGAACAAGACCAATCAGCACGCTCAGCAGCGCGTAATGGGATATGAAAAATACGGTGGAGAGTTGGCCCAGCACCAGCCCGGCCAGGCCAGCCAGAATCAGCAGGACTCCCCAACCACTGCCCCGCGGATCAGCGGCTTGCAGGATCGGATAACGTCTCTGCCAAAGCAGATATAACGTCACGAACGGAATCAGAATGCCGTGACTGTACTCTTCCTTGCTGGTCCAGTTATGAATGGCCCACTCGATGCTTGACCAGAACAGCACCCCGACAAGCGCCAGCGCGACGGCCCAAAAGACCAGCAGAGACGGCCCACGAATTTTCGTCAATGACCCGAACAAAGGATTATCCACTTGCGCGACTGATCTCCGGCCGCTGTAAATGCCGCATTCTGACGAGCGAATCAGCCACTCAGGCGTTGGCGCAGGACCTGCATTGCGAAGCGCGGCAGCGCGACCTGACGACCGATTCTCGTCGGGTTGCTCAGGAGCCGGTACAGCCACTCAAGATGGAAGCGTTGCCACACCACCGGGGCACGACGCACCGCACCGGCCAGAACGTCGAACGTGCCCCCGACCCCCATGCAGACCGCCACGTTCAGGGAATCCAGATAACGCGCCATCCACTGTTCCTGCCGCGGCGATCCCAGGGCGACGAACAGCAGATCCGGTTCAGCGCAATTGATGCGATGTATCAGGCCGGGCATCTCCTGCTCGTCGACGAAACCGTGTGAGTTACCGACGATCCGCAGGCCGGGATAGCGCTGTGACAGGACCTGCGCGGCGCGCTCATTGACCTGCGCACGCGCACCGAACAGGTAGACTCGGTAACCGTGTTCCGCCGCCCGCGCGCACAGTGCGGGCATCAGGTCCGAGCCCGGCACGCGGGCAATGGGACCCTTGTTCAGCAACCGGCAGGCCAGCACCACGCCGATACCGTCAGGGATGAGCAGCGATGCTTTGTTGACGGCGGCGTCGAGTTCGGCATCCTGGCGGCAGCGCATCACCTTTTCCGGATTGACCGCCATGATGGCATCGGCATCGCCGCGCCGCGCGAGACGCCGGTCGACCCAGTTCAACACCTCGTCCATCGTGACGCAGTGTACCGGCACCCCGAGAATATCCGTGCGCCGTTGAGCGAGGAAGTCGTTATCTGATGTGTCGGAATAATTCACGAATTCTTACGGATCGCGCTGTTGAGTGATTTTCTATTTGTTTCCGATCTTGGCTGGAAAAATCTATCACAGCGGTGTGACTATTTCTTGAACAGCGGTCCACGGGCATGGGATCACGGCTGCTTGCGCGACGCGGTTCATGTCGGCGACCCGACCACCAGGTGTCGATACAGATCGGTCAGGCAAACGGCACTGGCTTCCAGACTGAAATCCGCCTCGACCCGGCGTGCAGCCGCCTCGCCGAGGCGGTGTCGCAATTTCTCGTCCGACATGAGCCGGGCCAACGCATCGGACAGTGCCGGGACATCTCCCGGCGTCACCAGCACACCCTCAGCGCCGTCGCGAACGGCATCCGGAATGCCGCCAATCGGGGTCGACACCACCGCGATACCCGCCGCCATCGCCTCCAGCAGACCCATGGGCAATCCTTCGTCGTAGGAAGGCAGCACATAGATCCCGGCACGGCTCAGCAGCTGCGACCTCGCTTCGGGACCAACCCAGCCGGGAACCGACACGCGTCCATCCAAGCCCATTTCACCCACCCGGCGACGCACCGCGTCGACCTCGCCATCTCCGGCGAGTATCAATCGCCAGTCGGCGGCAACATCTCCGAGCGCGGCAAACGCATCGATAAGGTCATAGACACCTTTGCGCCGGCCAAGCCGGCCGAGAAATACGACCAGGGGCTCCGCCCGGCGCTGATCGACAAAGCAAACCGCCGGATTCGGCACCACCACGACGCGTGCCCGGGGGATATTGCACTCCATCCATTCCCGCCACTGACTGGACAGCAGGATCACCTGGTCGGCGCTCTGGAACATACGCCTCACCAGCCACCGTCTGAAAGGTCCGCACTCGTCACCGTAGAACTGCCTGAACTCCGAACCATGCAGGTGCAACACGACGGGTACACGGCCCACCTTCGCGACCGCCTGGAATATCCCCTTTCGCCAGCAACTGGTCCGCTGGGCAACATGGATGTGGACCAGCGCTACTTGACCACGCCATAAAAGGCGAACCAACCGTGTCAGGCAAGCGACACCCGTCCTCAGTTTGACCACCGCCGGGCCATCCACCGCA
>JAYZWP010000347.1:0-4350 GCA_036142245.1 Pseudomonadota bacterium
TGAACTCACGCTGCCGTTCGTCGACGCTCTCCTTGGTCTGCTGACTGATCTCGTGGGTCAGCCGCAACACCTCGAGGCGATAGGAAAGCAACTCCGAGACCCGCTTGAGCCGCTCGTTCAAATCCAAGGTTTCCAGGACTTTCTGCTTTTCGGCCGGTTCGAGGTCCATGTAAGCGGCTACCATGTCCGCAAGCCGTCCCGGAGCCTCCATCTGCTGGATGGCGTGAACCATCTCTGCGGGTGCCTGGGGAAGCAGCTGCAGGGCCTCCACTGCCATCTGGCGTAAATAGTTCTGCTTGGCCTCGATCTCGAGATCCGTGGCCTGCTGCTCGCGCAGCATCTCGACCCGCGCGACCATGTAGGGATAACCGCGGAGAAACTGCTTGACCCGGAAGCGCTGCCGGCCGTGGCAAACCAGATGCTGGCTGCCGTCGGGCGCGGTGATGATCTTGAGCACCTGCGCCAAGGTCCCGACCCCGTACATGTCTTCCGGCTCCGGGTTGTCCTGCGCTGCATCCTGTTGCAACAGAACCCCGATCGGCGCTTCGCGGCGGGCCGCCTCGTTGGCGGCGGAGAGCGATCCGCGCCGCCCGATGGTGATCGGCAGCGCGATCTCGGGAAACAGCACCATATTGCGTACCGGCAAAACGATAATCGCGTCCTCCGGCAGCTCCGGCACCGTCAGCGCGCGCGACGCCCCGCTCGACTGAGGATCATGTTCCAGGACAATACCGGCAGGGGTCTGCTCCAGTCTTTCGTCGGTCATCTCTCTGCTTTTTCCTGAAGTTTCTCTGCACAGCGCAGAGCGTTCTCGTGGAACGGAGGGATACACCGACAAATGGGGACGCCGCGACCGGATTTCAATCCAACGAAACCGCGACTTCCTGCGGCAACCTTACGGTCACGGCGATGGGCAGATGATCGGAATCCGCATGGGCCAGCACGTCGACGTCTGTCACCTCCAAGGTGTCAGACACCAGAATATGGTCCAGATTCCGCTGCGGCCGCCACGCTGGAAAGGTACCTCCGAACGCGAGCACCGGGATCATGCCGGCCCGCACCAGCCCGGGATGGTCCAGGAGTTGATGTTCCGTGCAGTTGAAGTCGCCCAGGATCACTACGTGGCGATGGGCGTCCGCTACGGCGGCGAGGTAGTCGAGCTGCTGGCGACGCGAGCGGTACCCCAGTGACAAGTGGGCACTGATCACCACCAGAGGAGCGCGGTCGGCCCCGAAATAACCGGCGATGGCACCGCGGCCGGGCAGCAGTCCCGGGAGCATGTGCTCATCGATCCGGTACGGCCTGAAACGCGAAAACAGCGCGATACCCTGCTGAGCGACTCTCCCGTAACGTCGATTGACCTGCAGGTGCCAGTGCGGATGCTGACTGTGGTTGGCGATATACGCCGCCTGGTTGAGGAACTCGCTGCGGTAGGAGCCGGCGTCGATCTCCTGCAGGGACACCACGTCGTAGTCGCTCAACAGCCGGCCGATCCGGTCGAGACGCTGCCGCCGCCAGGGATCCGGCAGAAGGTGGCGCCAACCGTAAGTGACATAATGGTGCGGTCTGCGGATGCCCGTCGCCACCTGGATGTTATAGCTCAAGAATCGCAAGGATCGGGTAGTCATGGTTGGCGCGCCCCGGGCGCGCGAGATGTATTCAGAATGGGTCTATGACAGGCAATTTTCTTGCCGGCGTTCGCGGTTTTTGGCGGGGAGTCCGGTTATGCGCACATCCCCGCCTGCGTCTTTACGTTGCGGCGCCCATCGCCACCGCCAGCGCGCTGTTCGTGCTGCTGGTGAATTGGGCGGTGGAAGCGGTACAGCGCTTGTCGAGCGCGCTGATAGCCTGGCTACCGGATTGGCTCGACTGGCTGCACTGGTTGCTCTGGCCCGCGGCGATCATTATCGCCGTTTTGTTTCTTGTGTACGGCTTCGTCTTTCTGTGCAATCTGATCGCAGCCCCTTTCAACGGGCTGCTCGCCGAGCGGGCTGAACAGCTGCTCGCCGGGTCGACACCGAGCGATGTGCCCTGGATGCGGTTACTGCGCGAACTGCCGACCCTGCTGCTGAACGAAGTTCGCAAAATCGGCTATTTCCTGCGTTTCGCGCTGCCCCTGCTGTTGCTGACGCTGATTCCCGGCATCAACCTGGCGGCCGGACCCCTGTGGCTACTGCTCGGCAGCTGGATGCTGGCGCTCGAATATCTCGATTATCCGCTGGGTAACCATCAACTCGGATTCCCGGCGGTGCGGCGCTACGCACGGCTGCATCGCGGCCGCGCCCTCGGTTTCGGGGCAGTGGCGCTTCTGGCAAGCACCGTACCGCTGATCAATCTGCTGGTGATGCCGGCGGCGGTAATCGGTGCCACGGTTCTGGTGGTCGAAGCGGGTCGCGATGCGAACGCGGCGTAGTTTCCTGGCGGCCGGACTGGTTTGCGTGCTGGTCGGCGGAGCGCTCATCGCCGCCTGCGCAACCTTCGCGCCCGCCCGCTATCAGGGAGCGGTATCGGACCATTTCGACGGCCGCCGCTTTCACAATCTGGCGCCTCACATCCAGCGTGACCTGGGCCAACTGTTCCGCTGGTTACGGGATCGCGACCCGGGTCCGTGGGAGATGGCGGCCAACGATCTCTGGCCAAAACCACCCTCCCGCGTCACCGAGCCCGGCGCGCTGCGGGTCACCTTTGTCAACCACAGCACAGTGCTGCTGCAACTCGCCGGCCTGAACCTGTTGACCGATCCGATCTGGTCGCCACGCGCCAGTCCCGTATCTTTCGCCGGCCCCAAACGGTATCGGGAGCCCGGCATTCCTTTTCACGCTTTACCGGCCATCGACGCCATAGTGGTCAGCCACGGTCACTACGACCACATGGATATCCCGACCTTGAAACGTCTGTCCGAGCGCGACCGACCGCGGATTCTGGTCCCCCTCGGTCACGCCGCCCTGCTGCGGCGCAAGGGCATCGATCAGGTGGAGGAACTCGACTGGTGGGACCAGGTGGAGGTGGCGCCGGGCGTGCGAATCATCCCCGTCCCGGTCCAGCACTGGACCGCACGCGGCCTGTTCGACCGTAACCTTGCGCTGTGGTGCGGTTTCGTCGTCGATGCGCCCGGCGGCCCTATCTACTTCGCGGGGGATACCGGTTACGCGGCGCATTTCTCGATGGCTCGGGATCGCTTCGGTCCGATGCGCCTCGCGCTCTTGCCCATCGGCGCCTACCTGCCACGCTGGTTCATGAAATCGATGCATACCTCACCTGAAGACGTATTAATGGCTCGCGACGACCTGGCGGCGAAGCGCGCGATGGCGATTCATTTCGGCACCTTTCAGCTCGGCGACGACGGTCAATTCCAGGCCACCACACAGCTCGCCCGCCTGCGCGCCCAGGCGAACCTGGACGACCGGGAATTCTGGATACCCGATTTCGGCGAGGGGCGGGACATCTCCCCCCTGGATCAATGACCTTAACGATCGGTCACCTTCAGCAGCACCGCGACTAAGCCACTCCGGTCGACTGGACGCCGCGACTTCGCGACGCCTTGCATACCAAAGCAAATGCGGCACCCTACGACTGGATAAGCGCCGTGATCACCGCTTTCCTCGCAGCCGACCGGGCCTGTCTGGACGACGCGATTTCGAGCTAATTCAAAGAACAAACGCCAAGTCAGACCGGATCACTACCGCATCCGATCTGGCTCGCATCTGGCTCGCATCTGGCTCACGTCCGGCTCACGTCTGGCTCGCGGGTTGACGCGAAGGGAGATGTCAGGCGTCGCTGGTTGCGCCTTCCGCTCCGGAAGACTGACCCGGTTGCTGCGGTTTGCGCCGCCGCGGCCGGCGGCGACGCGGGTTGCGCGCCTTCGGCTGTCCACCGTCTCGTCGGGATTGCGCGTTGCCGCCGCTGCCTCCCTCGATCACATTGCCGTTACTGTTGCCGGAACGGCTGCCGGAGGCCTGCGCCCCGCCATTGCCGGATCGGTTGCCCTGCCGTTTTCCCCCACTCCCTCTGGACTTCGACTTGTTGCCACTGCCCTTCGGGCGGCGCTGTTGACCCGAGCGGCCGTTCCTGCCTTGAGCGTCGCGCCCATCGCTTTCCATGACCTGTATCGGAGGGCGCAGTTCCACCAGCCAGGCCGGATCGATGTTCTCCATCGGGATCGGGTGCCCGATGTACTCCTCGATTTCCGGCAGCGAGTAGACCCAGGTCTCACAACCGAAACTGATGGCGTCACCTTCCGCCCCCGCCCGCGCCGTGCGCCCTATGCGGTGCACATAATCCTCCGCGTCCTGGGGCAGGTCGTAGTTGAAGACATGGGTCACATCGGGGATATGAAGACCCCGGGCCGCC
>JAYZWP010000348.1:0-2591 GCA_036142245.1 Pseudomonadota bacterium
CGGTGCGCGCCGCCGGCTGGAGCGATCAGGCGCTGAACGATGCCATCCTGGTCTGCGCGCTGCACAATTTCATGAACCGCTGGGTGGACGGCGCCGGCGTGGACGCCGACGATGAGACGCTGTCCGATCGCGGCATTTTTCTCGCCGAAGAGGGATACAGCAAGAAAAACGCCGACATTCAACCCGAGGCGGCGTGATGCGGGCCGCCTTATCCGGCGTACTGCTGCTGGTGTCGGTGGTGGCACGGGCGGAGTTGCCCGGCTGGCGGGGAGTCGACCATTTCGGTATCGCGGTGCCGGACATCGAGGTCGCCACCGCGTTTCTGGTGGACATCATCGGCTGCGAGCACATCATCTCCGCCGGCCCGTTCGGCGGCGCAGACGGCCCCATGGCGGACTGGCTGGAAGGCCAGCTCGGCGTCGATCGGCGCGCCAGCATCAAGCAGCTGCGCATGCTGCGCTGCCGCGTCGGCTCCAACATCGAACTGTTCGAGTGGGACGCCCCGGATGAGGTGCAGCGCTACCCGAAGCTGAGCGACTACGGCGGCAACCACATCGCCTTTTACGTGGACGACCTGGCCGCGGCGGTCGATTATCTGAAAAGCAAAGGTGTGCAGATCATCGGCGGTCCGCTCGCGATCGAACAGGGCGACATGGCCGGGGACCCCATCATCTACGTGAAGACCCCCTGGGGCGGCTATATCGAGTTGGTGAGCTACCCCGGCGGCATGGGCTACGAGCAGGACACCGACAGGCGCCTCTGGCACCCGGCGCGGCCGGGGGAGTAGATGGCACGGCGCCGGAGTGGGGCGCGACGCTTAGAAAATGAAGGTGAGGTTGTAGAACGGCTGGTCGTTCTGGATCAGCAGCACCTCCTTGCGGCGGATACGAAAGCCTTGGGCCGTTTCGGCGAGCCGGTGCCGATAGCTGCCGGCAAAGCTGGTGGAGACGCCGTGACGCAGCTCCATGAGCATGAATTTGGACGAGACCAGCAGCTCAGCGTCGTCGCGGCTCACGCGCACGTTGGTGACGCTGCGCGCGGTGCGCGACGGCGGATTCTGGGCCCAGAAGCGCGGACTTTTCAGCCGGACCACCCGTTCCTTGAGGCGGCGGTGGTCGTCGTAGTAGATCGACACCTTGCGCGCCGGGTCGCCGTCGAAGTCGTTGGCCGGCACCCAGTAGATGGCGCCGTCGGTGTAGAGGTCCAGCCAGTCGTCGTAGCGGCGCTCGTCCAGCAGTTCGGCTTCCAGAAACAGGAAGTCCGCCACCCGGGCCGTCAATTCGGCATCGAAGCCGGTCACGCCGCAACCCCCGCCAGCATCAGCTCCCGGTAGCGCCGCCAGATTCCCCGCAACGAGGTTTCGGTGGCGCACTGGTTATAGATGCCCTCGGCGTCGCTCTGCTCGGTTTCCATGCCCCGCTCATAAAGCAGCCATTCGTTGCGGGTGGCCTGCAATCCCTGCCACTGACGCACGAACATCTCCACGTCGTCCGGGGCACCGAAGCTCGCCGGGCCGTAGAAATCCTCGTGGGCACGCAACCGGGCGACGTTGAGTTCCTCCGGTACGTTCTCCAGCAAGGCCGGCGCCGCGTACACCTCGGTCAGTTCCGGACTGATCGGCTGGATCACCCGTACCTGCACCCCGATCAGCACCAGATTGGGAAACACCAGCAGGTTGTAGCCGTCGGCCCCGTTGGCGCGCAGCACTTCGGCGCCTCGCGTCTCGCCGAGACGCTCGATCACCGCCTGCCGGTGTGCCTGCTGGGCGTCGGGCAGGCCGCCGGACTTGGCGCCCAGGATGGCGCCCCGGTCCACCATGCGGTAATCGTTCAGGGCGTGTCCGTTCGGGAAGGCACGCGCCTGCACCGGCGAGGTGCCGTCCACCATGCCGGTGGCGTCGACGCCGAGACGCTCCCCGAGCACCTCGCGAAAAAAACTGCTGTGCACCAGCGCCGGGTGGTAGCCGTCCATGGAGTTTTCCACCTGCGCCTTCCAGTTGCCGGGGTAGGCGTATTTGTGCACTCCGGTGTCGAGTCGAATCCGTCCGCTGGGCGACAGTTCCACGAAATAATCCAGGTACTTGCCCGCGGCGCCCAGATAGTCGTCCAGCGGCTCCACGGCGTCGTCCATGCAGGCGAACCAGAAGCCGGCCCGGCTCGCCACCCGCGGCGGCTGCAGCAGCGGGTAATCACCACGCTCGAAGTCACTGCTCTGCTGTTCCTGAAAAGGGACCGAGACGAGCGCCCCGGCGGTGTCGTAGACCCAGCCGTGGTAGGGACAGAGCAGATGCTGCAGGTTGCCGCGCTCCTCCTGGCAGAGGGATGCGGCGCGGTGGCGGCAACTGTTGAAGAAGATTCGGATTCGACCGTCCCGGCCGCGGATCATGATCACCGGCTCCAGACCGATGCGGGCCCGTTTGTAATCGCCCGGCTCGGGCAGTTCGCCCTCGTGTCCGACGTACACCCAGGCGCGGCCGAAGATCTGCGCCATCTCCTGGTGGAACACGGCCGGCTCCGTGAACACGCGGCGGTGGACCCGGTCCGCGCGCACCAGGGTGGCGATTTCGGCCGGGTCGAAGCCGCCGGCAGTCG
>JAYZWP010000349.1:0-3951 GCA_036142245.1 Pseudomonadota bacterium
GCCGGCGATCACCCCGGCGGTGCTGGTGCCGGATGTGCAGAACCTGGGCATCAAGCTCTGGGTGAACGACGAGTTGATGCAGGACTCCCACACTTCCCGCATGATTTACGGCGTTGCGGACCTCGTATCCGGGTTGAGTGAGCAAGTGCCGCTGCAACCCGGCGATATGATCCTGACCGGCACCCCGTCCGGCGTCGGTTCGGCGAAACAGCGGTTTCTGCAGCCGGGCGACCGGGTCCGGCAGTGGATCGATCAGATCGGTGAGTTCGAATTCACCATTGCGTGAGATCCAGCCATGTTGAACGAAGAACGTAATCGACTCTTGACGCAAGTGGGTCCCGGTACGCCGCTGGGAAACCTCATGCGCTGCTATTGGATTCCGGTATTGCATTCCAGTCAGCTGCAGCCCGGCGAGGCGCCGCTGCCTTTCACCATTCTGGGAGAACGGTTCGTAGCGTTCCGCAGTCCGGAGGGTGCCGTCGGCGTCATGAACGAAGCCTGCCCACACCGGGGCGCTTCGCTGCTGCTGGGCCGTAACGAACCCGGTGGGCTGCGCTGCATCTATCACGGCTGGAAGTTCTCCGCGCAGGGCGAACTGCTCGAGGCGCCCACGCATCCGGAAAACCAGGACCTCACCCGGTTACGCAATACCTGTCGGCCGGTGCACGAAGCCCACGGTATCGTCTGGACCTGGCTCGGTGAAGGCACGCCACCGCCGATGCAAAAACTGTCGTTCAGCGGCCTGCCGAATGATCACGTCGTCGCTGTCAGCGTCAAAGCCAACTGCGGCTGGCTCCAGCCGCTGGAAACCCTCTGGGATGTCTTTCATGCCCAGATCCTGCATAACCAGACCAACCGGGGATCTCGCCGCGGCGGCGTCTATTTCTCGCAGCAGGGCCGCAGCATGGACAACGGCATCGCTTTCGATTACCCGGAGATGCACGCCGAACCGACCTCGTACGGCATGGCGTATATGAACGTCGACGCCGCGAAGCGGACCCACTTCCGGTTCATCCTGCCGTTTTTCGATCACCACGCGCTGGAGCCGGGCGAGTTTTCCGACAAGGGACTCCAGATCAGCGTCCCTGTCGACGATGACCATTCGCTGCTCTGGATGATCATGTACAACAAGCACGCCCCACTTGCCCGGGACGGCTTCGCCCTGCAAAGCCTGGAAGGCGCACCGGACCTGGTCGACTTCACCGCCCACCTGGGTCCGCGCACGCGCGAGAACCGCTGGGGGCAGCGACGGGACCTGATGGACAGCGGGGAGAGCTGGAGCGGCGTACCCGACACCAGCCTGCTGTTGCGGATCTTCGTCGAGGACTTGATGGTCATCGAGAGCCAGGAACGGCCGGACCGCACCAAGGAAGACATCGGCATCACCGACCGGGCCCTGGTGTTGGGTCGCAAACGGGTGCTGGAAGCGATCGAGGCGGTCGCGCGCGGCGAACCGGCGCCGGCGTTGACCGAAGATCTGTCCGACGTGGAAGCGAAGTTCGAGGTGCGGCAGCAACCGGCGGCCTGACCCACCGGCAATCCCGCCCGAGGCGCCTGGTTTGTTTCGCGACAGGATAAGCGCCGGCGACGCAGGATTATCCAGGCGACACCGGCTGTTTTCCTGCAGCGAACGATGTGACAGGTGGCGCGCACTCACCCGACTGGCCGGGATGAGTCGACCGCGCAGTTCCTTCAGGGAGATAACCAATGAACAGAACATCCATGTCCCACCCGGGGGGTGCGGCCTGGCCCACGACCCTGCTGCTCGGACTGAGTCTGGCCGTGACGGCCGGCGCCTCTCGCGCCGACGCGCCGCTGCAGTATCAACCGCAGGCGGCACAATACTTCGATACCGATGGGGAGTTGTTCGAGTTCGACCCGCCCGGCGGATTCTTCATGCGCTTTCGTCACGGTCCCAACAGCACCTACGCCATCTACCGCACCGAGCAGGGTCGCGGCCGCCAGGCGCCGATCCGGTTGAATCGCCACTATGAGGAGACCGGCATCGTCATCAAGGGCAGCGTGCTGTTCAAGGCGGGCTACGATGGCGAGTTCGAACGGGTGCTGCGGCCCGGCGACGCGATTCTGGTACCCAAGTGTGTCCCCCACGGCGGCATCTTCGGCTGGGACGACGACGAAGAGACAATTCTGTTCACCACCTTTGTGGACAAGTACGTCGAATACGGACCGGACGATCTGGACCACCCCCCGGAGGCGATGGCCGAGAAGGTGCATTTCGACCCGGACAGTGGCATCGCCGCCACCGAGGAGTGCGCCAACATGATCGGGGCGCCTCCCGTTACCTGGACCATCGAAGACCTGCGAAACGCCGAGGCGCGTTGACGCGCCGCCCGCAGGTCGGACGGAGACGTTCCCCGGCAGTACACCGCTGACCGGTTACCCGTGACCTCGCTACAGCATGAATGCGAGCAACGTGGCTGTGCCGAGAAACGAGAAAAACCCGGCGACATCAGTCACCGTAGTCAGAATGATGGACGAGGCAGTCGCCGGATCCTGCCCCAACCGCGTCAACAGGATCGGCACCAGCGCGCCCGAGATTCCGGCGGCGGCCATCGACAGCACCATGGCCACGGCGATGACCAGACCGAGCCCGAGCGATCCGCTCCAGACCCATACGCCGAGTCCGCAGGTGATCGCCAGCGCGCCGCCGTTCATCAACCCCGCCAGGGTCTCCTTGCCCAGTACCGAGCGCCATTCCCGCAACCCGATCTCGCGCAGCGCCAGGCCGCGGATGGGGACCGCCAGCGCCTGCGACCCGGCGTTGCCGGACTGCCCTGCCACCACCGGCAGCAGGATGGCAAGCGCCGTGAACTGAGCGATCAGCTCCTCGAACAGCCCGACCACGGCGGCAGCCAGAAAAGCGGTCAGCAAATTGATGTGTAACCAGGGCAACCGCTTGCGCACCGCAAACCAGGGTGACGACAGGGCCCGTTCATCGGCGCCGGCGCCCACCATGCGCTGCATGTCGATGCTGGCTTCCGCCTCCACGGCCTGAAACATCGCCTCGTAGCGGACAACACCAAGCAGACGCCCATCCGCGTCAACCACCGGTATTGAGTCGAGCCGGGTCCGGCCCAGCACCTCGACCAGTTCATCACGCCGCGTGCCGAGTTCGACCGCCTCGTCTACCGGTTCGAGCAATGCCGCCAGCCGCGCGGTGCGCTCGGCCAGGGCGATCGCCTGCATATCGGCCCGGCCCACCAGCCGGTTGGCATCGTCCACCAGATAGAGCGAACGCAAGCGCCGGTAGCTGGAGCCGCGCAGCGTCTCCAGCACCTCGCCAACCGTGAAATCCTGGCGGAACACTTGCGGCGAGATGTCCATCATGCGCGCCGCACTGTCCGCCGGGTAGTCGGAGAGCCGCTCCAGTTCGCGAGCGACCGCCGGGTCGATACCTGCCAGGGCTGCTTCACGCTCCTCGGGATCCAGGGCCGCCAACACCGTCAGTACGATTCGCGTCGGAACCTGCCGCAACACCGCGGCCCGCTGCGCCCCGTCCAGGGCGCGAAAGATGGCGCGCATGCGAAAGGGAGTGGAGCGATCCAGCAATTCCGCCAAGGCTTCGATCCCCAGACCGCGGACGACCTGCGCCAGATCCGCCTCATTCAGCGTCTGGTAGACCCGCACCGCGGAGGCGGGATGCTGGCGCAAAAAGGCGTCCCGCAGCGCAGCCGTGTCGACCATGCTCAGCGCTCCGCGGCCAGCAGACGCCGCGTCAGTTCAGAGCCCGCCGTGATGAACCGGTCGAGGGTTTCTTCCACTATCCCCTCCTGATTGCGGGCGGCAAGACGCCCCCCGATCGCATCCCGGGACAGTACCCCCACCAGTTGCCCGCGCCCGTCCACCACCGCCAGCTCCCGCTCACCTTGCCAAAGATTCGGACCGGCAAGGGCGCCGAGGGGAGTGGAGGCCGGCACGGCGCCGTGCGGC
>JAYZWP010000350.1:0-2699 GCA_036142245.1 Pseudomonadota bacterium
ATGATGTTGATAAAGCCGAAGCGGACCGGCTTGTTGGTGGCGGGAATACCCTGGTAGTCACCGGTGTGGCGGGCAGTGATGGTGCCGCGCGTCACCGCCTTGTCGCCGATGACCAGCAATTCGTCGATGTGGTGAGTGAATTCGCTGAAGGCGCGCGAGAAGCCTTCGGTCATGGCGGCGTGGGCCTGCTTGCCGAGGGGTTCCGGCTCCATGGGGAAATGGAACTGATGCTCCTCATGGAGCAGGTCGGCAAGACCCGCCCAGTCGCTGCTGTCGATGGCGGCGAACACGCCGCGGGCGACGGTTTCAACCGGATTGCTCATCAGACTCCTCCTTGGCTTGTGCCGAGCCGGGCAAGATAAAGGCCGGCTCCTCGGTCTCGGGCGGTCCCGGCGGCTCCGGCGCCGGCCCCAGCAGAATGGCGATGCCGCGGGCTTCGGGCAGGCTGTCGAGGGCGATCTTCACGGTCATGGTGAGGGGTGCCGACAGCAGCATACCGACGGGACCCAGCACCCAGCCCCAGAAGACCAATGACAGGAACACCACCAGGGTCGACAAACCCAGGCCGCGGCCCATAAAGCGGGGTTCAACCCCGTTGCCCATCACCACATTCACGGTCAGGAACAACGCGGCGGTGGCCAGGGCAGTGCCGGGACCGATCTGGATGAGTGCCAGCAGCACCGGTGGGACGGCGGCGATGATGGAGCCGATGGTGGGGACATAGTTCAGCAAGAAGGCGAGCACACCCCAAAGGATCGGGTAGTCGACCCCCAGCAGCGCCAGACCGCCGGCGGCGAGAACACCGGTCGCCAGGCTGACCCAGGTCTTGATGGCGACGTAGTTCTGCATTTTGTCCAGAAACTCGTCGAACCGTTCGAGGGACGCCTCCGGATTGCCCAGGATCGCCCGCAACTTGGCGGGGACGGTGGACGCTTCCAACAGCATGAAAACCACCGTGAGCAGAATAAGAAAGGTGTTCGTGAGCGCGCCGCTCAAGCCGCGCAGAACATTCGCCGTCAGCTGCATGGCGGCCCCGGGATCGAATTGCTGCAGAAGTGAGGTTTCGTCGACATTGAGCCCGTAACCGCGGGCGAACTGCAGCAACTGCGCCATCTGGCCGCGAACGCGCTGCTCGTACTTCGGTAGATCGCGGTAAAAGTCGTCCAGGGACGAGCCGATGAGGCTGGCGATACCGAAACCTGCTCCCAGGATCGCCACGATGATCGCCAGCAGCGCGAGCCACTTGGGCAGCCCGCGCCGGATGAGAAAGAACATCGGCGGCGCACTGATCACCGCGATGAACAGCGCGAGCAGAAAGGGGACGAGAATCTGGTTCGCCGCCCTCATGCCGGCGACCAACACGACGAACGCGGCCAGAGACAGCAGCCCCCGATGCAGGATACGCGCGGACTCTTCGCTGCTGGCGTCGTGGGAAGTCACGCCGCCGCTGCCCGGGCGCGGGTTAACATGATCTGGTGTCCGGATCCTCAGCCCGGCCGGAACCGGGCCGGGGCATCACGCAGGTTGTAATGGAAGCTTATCAAAGCGGATTTCTCAATTTCGCGATCGATTCGGGGGCGCTCCAGTTTGGCGAGTTCACCCTGAAATCGGGTCGCCGCAGCCCCTATTTTTTCAACACCGGCCTGTTCAATACCGGCGAGCGGCTGCGCCGCCTTGGCGAGTACTACGCCGCGGCACTGGTGGCGTCGACGATACCCTTCGACATGCTGTACGGGCCCGCCTACAAAGGGATCACGCTGGTCGCGGCGACCGCGATCGGGCTGGCGAGCCGGCACGGCCTCGATCGCCCCTACGCTTTCAACCGCAAGGAGGTAAAGGATCACGGCGAAGGAGGAGATATCGTCGGAGCGCCCCTGGCAGGTCGGGTGGTGATAGTGGATGACGTCATCTCATCGGGGCTTTCAATCCGGGAGTCGGCAGACATCATCAGTGCACGAGGCGCGGAACTGGCGGGTGTCTGCATCTCGTTCGACCGCCAGGAGCGCGGCAGCGCAGCCCGCTCCGCGGTGGCGGAGGTAAAGGATCGTTTTCGCGTGCCGATCGTCAGCATTGCCAGCCGACGCACACTCCAGGCGTTTCTCGCCGCCGAGCCGACCAGGGCGCCGCTGAGCGCCGCGCTCGACCGATATGCGTCGGACTATGGCGTCGAAGAGAAGGACTGACGCGGCACGCTCCTGACGGTCCGTATACTGGATGACCATCAGCGACCTTCACGCCGGCCAGACAGAGGCACGTTTATGCGAACCGCATTACTTATTCTGCTGACCCTGTTCACTTTCAGCGCCTATAGCGGAACGCTGTACCGCTGGAAGGACGACAAGGGGATCACCCATATGGAAACCTTTATCCCCCCGGATGAGACCAAAGGCGGTTACGAGGTGCTGGATGATCGCAGTTTTCGGGTGATCGAGACGGTTCCGCCCGCGCTGACGGAAGAGGAACTCGAGGCGGCTAAAATCGCTCAGGAGGTAGAGCTTGAGCGGCAACGGGCGGCGGAACTTCAGGCCCGACGGGATCGAACCCTGCTGGCGACCTACGCCAATCTGGACGACATGCAGATGACCCGCGACGGGCAGCTGCGCACCATTGAATCCATCATCCAGTCCATCGAGCAGACGATAACCCAGCAGCAGGAACAGTTGCGGGGACTGCAGGAGCGGGCGGCGCAGGCGGAACAG
>JAYZWP010000351.1:0-7856 GCA_036142245.1 Pseudomonadota bacterium
CGTCGCCCAGATCCGTAAAGGTGGCCGTTACCCGCAGCGTCTCCTGACCGTTCTGGGTGATCCGGCAAGTTGCCGTCGACATGCTGCCGCCAACCCGCGCCACGTCCACCGTCAGTTCCGCCGGGCCCGCCTTGGAAGCCGTCAGGTAATGACCGGTTACCGTGAGCGGGTGCGGTTGCGGCAGGCAGTGGCCGATGGCGTTGGCCGCCACGGCGAGTTGGTAACCGCCATTCGGCACGCCGCGGATGCACCAATGCTCGGCAAAACGCGCCTGGAACCGGGTCTCGTCGAGCTGCTCCAGTGCGATATCCTCGTCGAATTGTCCGCGTTGCATGTCCTGCCTTGGCTCCTGGTTAGTTAGTTCCCTCGTACCGCCACGGCGAACCACGTTCTGTCGGTTCGAGGCGTGGCACGCGGCGCGACATTCTATGTCCTGCTGCCGCCACTGCCGGCTTTTTCGTCCGAGGCGGGACACCCCCCGAATTAAAGCAACTCCGAAAAACGCCTCCCGTGGCGGGTCGCAACTCGCCACGACGCCGGTATCTGCCGCATTGTGCCGGGACGAATCAACGGCTCCGGTCTGTGTCGACAGTGGCCACCCGTCTCGCGGGAACCCGGAATCGACGGGAGCTTCTTTGATGGTTGGACTGACATTCTCGCTCACAGCGGACGTTATATTTCAGAAGCGGCAGCAGCTCGTTACCTGGAACGGCATCGTCCTGTAACCGCCCGACACCGTGACCGGGACACCGTGACCGACGAGTCACAAAACTTCCTATCTACAACGCATTCCTTAATTGTTCGCCTGATCAAGATATAGTAGGGTTCGGTTGGCTTTCGATTACTACTTGAGTGACCTTGGTAAGGTTCTCTGTTAGGGGGTATGTCATGAATCAGTTGAAATTAGGTTTAGCGGCTCTCTTCTGCTCCGTTGTGGTGCCTGCCCAAGCAGCGGTCGTGCTGCCTGGCTCGCTCGGGAATTTGGTAGGGACGACGGTCGCAGCGGAGCCCGATCTGGCCGGATTGGTTGTAAATGACAACCCCATTCGATTCGATTTCCCGGCGACCGCGCTTACCGACGCCCTGGGAGCCGTTCAGAACCGGGTTGTCGAATCCGGTAATTTGGGCACGTTGATTTTTGCTCCCCGTATTGCGGTCACCGCCAACACCGGAGTAGGCGATTTCCAAATTCTCGGTTTCTCTGTGGATGGTTATGCGGGATGGGAAACCAACATTGAATTCCGTACGGACGGTCTGGGCGACGTCGGCCCGGACTACGTATTCCGTTCCCCTGATGGCGACACCCTCACTTTTCTGTACGACTCGTCGAACCCAATCAACCTGCCGGGCGGCATTGTCGGCGAAAACAGTCTGTTTCCGTCGATTCTGACCAACGCCACCTCCTTCAGCCTAACCGGCCTGATGACCCTTTTCGGCATCGATACCGCCAATCCATCGGAGATCATCGCGGTACGCGTGTCGGGCGTCGCCGTGCCGGAAATCCCGATCCCCGCCACGGCGCTGTTGTTCGGGTCCGGTGCGCTTCTGGTCGGCTGGGTGAGCGGCCGCCGCAAGATTGCCTGACCAAACATTCCTGACCAAATATTCGATCAACATCGTTTTTTCTGAGTCAACCGGCTCGGACACGGACGGGAAGAAGTATCTGACCGCTCCCGATCCGAGTCGTTAGACGACAGACGTTTTTCTGAATAAGGCCGGTGCGGTTTCACCTACCGCACCGGCTTTTTGCTGTCTTCCGGCATGGGGCCGCCGTCGCGCCGCCAAACCAGTCCGCTTCCCTTCTTGCCCCTTTGCGTGTCGAAAGCCCCGGATCAGCCTCCCGCGATACGGGTCAAGACATGGACCTCACTACGCTCGGACAGACGCTCGTTGAGCGGATGGTTGACGATGGTGCCGTCGATCGCCACGGCCATCCTGTTGGATATCGGTTTCTCGAGATCGGGAAATCGCTCATAGAGTGCCGCGAGCAGATCTCTGATCCGCTCACCCGGCAACTCGACGCGTGCCTGTCCGTCAGCCAGGGAACGTAACTCAGCCGGAAGATGAATAACCGGCACAATCGGCAAACTCCGCGGTTCTTATCGATCGCAAGTTCCTGGTCACGCCCCTTGCGCCGTAATTGCCTGGTACAACCGCGGTGGTGAAATCGGCAGATCCCGCATCCGCACGCCGCTGGCAGCCGCTATCGCATTCGCCATCGCCGCCAGAGGCGGCACGATAGGGGTCTCCCCCACCCCGCGCACGCCATAGGGATGCGACGGGTGAGGCACTTCCACCAGGATGGTGTCGATCATCGGCAGGTCCGACGCGACGGGCACGCGGTAATCCAGGAATCCGGCGTTCAATAACACGCCGTCCGCGTCATAGATGTACTCCTCGTTGAGCGTCCAGCCGATGCCCTGCGCGACGCCACCCTGAAGCTGCCCCTCCACGTAGCTGGGATGGATGGCCTTGCCGACATCCTGGGCAGCCACGTAGCCGATGACCCGGGTGTACCCGGTCTCCGGGTCCACCTGCACCCGGGCGCACTGCACGCCGAAGCCGGGTCCGGCATCCTGGGCGTTCACCTGGGCCGCACCGGCGATAGGTCCGCCGGTGTGGATGGCGTTGGCCGTGATCTCGTCCAAACTCAGCGGAGCGTGATCCCCGGCGATGTGGATCGCCTGCCCGTGAGCCCAGCTCACCTGTTCGACCGGCACATCCCAGGTGAGCGCTGCCCGCTCACAGAGCCGGGCCACCGCGTCACGCGCCGCCTCGATCACCGCCATGCCGGTCGCGAAGGTCGTGCGACTGCCGCCGGTGACATCGCAGTAGCCGATGGTTTCGGTGTTGCCCACCACCGCCTGGACCTGTTCGGCGGGAATGCCCAACTCCTCGGCGGCCATCAGCGCCATGGAAGCACGCGAGCCACCGATATCGGGATTGCCGGTGATGACGGTCGCCGAACCGTTCTCGTTGAGCCGTACCGCGGCGCTCGATTGCATCCCGACGTTGAACCAGAAACCCAACGCGACACCCCGCCCCTGGTTCGGCCCGACCGGGTCGGCGTAGACGGGGTGCGTCTTGACGGCCTGCAACGCTTCCTTGAGACCGATCGCCTTGAACTGCGGCCCGTAAACCGCCATGGAACCTTCCGAGACGGCGTTTTTCAAGCGCAGGTCGATCGGGTCGATGCCCAGTTCCCCGGCCAGTTCATCGAGTATCGATTCGATGGCGAAGGCCGCCTGCGGTGCACCCGGCGCGCGGTAAGCCGCCACCTTCGGCTTGTTGACGACGATGTCGTAGCCTTCCACGAGCACATGGTCGAGTTCGTAGGCTGCCAGCATGGTCATCACCGCCGGCACCACCGGTGAGCCTTTGAAGGCCCCGGCCTCGAATTCGAGCTTGGCCTGCACCGCCGTCAGGGTGCCGTCCTTCTTCGCTCCGACCTTTACCCGGGTGCGGGTGGCGGAAGTCGGCCCGGTCGCGCGCAGGACCTCCTCGCGGCTCATCACCAGCTTCACCGGCCGTCCCGAGCGCATCGACAGCAGGGCCGCCACCGGTTCCAGATAGACCGCCAGCTTGCCGCCAAAGCCCCCGCCGATTTCACTCGGCGTCACCTTGATATCCGAGACCGGCTTCTCGAGAGCCAGCGCGGTCAGCGTACGGACCAGAAAGGGCCCCTGAGTACTGCACCAGATGTCGATACGGCCGCCCTGTTTGGCATCCGCGACACAGGCGTGCGGCTCGATGTAGCCTTGATGCACGGTCTTCGTGGTGTAGGTGTTCTCCAACACCACCTCGGCGGCCGCGAAACCGGTGTCGATGTCTCCTTTCTTGAGCGGCATGTAGAAGGCGACGTTTGTCGGCACAGGGTTTTCGACGGGCCCCTGCATGGTCAGCGTCACCTGGTCCTCGTGCAGCAGGGTGGCTTGCGGCGCCAGGGCCGCGTCCAGGTCCATGACGACCGGTAGGGGCTCATACTCCACCTTGATCAGTTCCGCGGCCTGTGCGGCGATGTCGGGGCTGACGGCTGCTACCGCTGCCACCGCGTGGCCGTGATACAGCACTTTCCCCCGCGCCATGGTGTTGTCAATGAAGTCCCGCACGTCCATCTGCTGTTCGCCCATCGGGAGCATGCGCCGCTCCAGGTCGGGGAAATCATCGCCGGTGATAACCGCCAGCACGCCAGGCAAGGACATCGCCTGCGTGACATCGATATGGCGGATCCGGGCGTGGGCCCGGGTACTGCGGACAATCTTGCCGGTCAGCATGCCGGGCAGCGACAGATCGGCCCCGTACTGGGCGCGTCCGGTGACCTTTTCCACCCCATCCGGTCGGATCGAGCGGCTGCCGACGAATCGAAAAGCTTTCGGGTCATTCATCGCACTTACCTCAAGGTGGCGGCGGCATCCAGCACCGCACGAATGATCTTGTCGTAGCCGGTGCAGCGGCACAGGTTGCCGGCCAGCCAGTAACGCACTTCCTCTTCCGAGGGATCGGGGTTCTTTTCGAGCAGCGCCTTGGCGGCGACGATCAAACCCGGAGTGCAGATGCCGCATTGCAGCGCCGCGTGTTCCAGGAACTTCTGCTGCAACGGATGCAGCACCTGATGGTCGGCAACACCTTCCACTGTCCCAACCGACCTGTCCTGCGCCTCCACGCCCAGCACCAGACAGGAGCAGACCAGACGTCCGTCCAGTGTAATCGAGCAGGCGCCGCAATCCCCGGTTGAACAGCCCTCCTTGGTGCCAATCAGCCCCAATTCATCGCGCAGCACCGAGAGCAGGCTCTGGGAGGTGTCGCACAGAAACTCGACCGGCTCCCCATTGACTGTAGTGGAAACGTGATTCCGGCTCATGCCGCACCTCCCTGCGCGCGCTGGTAGGCAATTTTGGCGGCGCGGCGCGTCAGTACCCCCACCACCGCCTTACGGTATGCCACCGTGCCGCGTTTGTCGTCGATCGGCCTGGCGATGGCGCTTGCCGCCGCACCGGCCTCGTTCAGAGCATTATCCTCCAGGCGGCTGCCGATCAAGGCGTCGGCCGCGTCCGGCACCAGCAGCACCGTGGGCGCCACCGCACCGATAGCGACCCGGGCGGCGGTGCAGACCCCGCCGGCATCGAGGGTCAGGCTGACCGCGGCACCCGCCACGGCAATGTCCATTTCCGTGCGCGGAATAAAGCGCAGATAGGCATCCGCCGTACCCGCCGCCGGACGCGGCAACTCCAGGCAGACAAGAAACTCCCCGGCCCGCAGCACCGTTTTTCCCGGCCCGGTAACGAATTGCTCCACCGGGATGCGCCGTTCCCCGGCGGGCCCCGCCACCCGGCAGATCGCCCCGGACGCCACCATGGCAGGAACCGAATCCGCCGCGGGGGAAGCGTTGCAGAGGTTGCCGCCGGGTGTTGCCCGCCCCTGAATCTGGGTGGAGCCGATCAGCCCGAGTGCCTCCACGACGCCGGGAAAAACGGCACCCAATTCCGGGTGCTCGGTAATCTGCGCGGCGGGCACGGCGGCTCCAATGGAGACAACATCCCCTGCCATCCGAATCGCCGTCAACTCCGGGATCCGCTTGATATCGATGAACGCGGACGGCTCAGGACGCCCGCCGCGTAGTTGTACCAGCAGATCGGTACCGCCAGCCAGGACCGCGGGCGAACCGCCGCCTGCCAGCAAAGCGACAGCATCCGCAAGGTTGGCCGGCGCGCTGTATTGAACTTCTGACATCTGTCTGTTGCTCTCGAGTTCTTGCCAGTTTCCTGGCTGATTACGGCTCATTACGGCTCAGGCTGCCTGGGGCAGGATCACCGGTTTGGTCTCGCGGTGCGCCCCCATGGAAGCGAGTGCGTCATTGACCGTATTCAACGTATAGCGGTTGCCCAGCAACTCGTGAAAGGGGTACTTGTCCTGGTGATCCGCCAGAAAGTTGAGCGCCTTGTAATAGTGCGGGATATCCGCGCTCAGCACCCCCATGACGTTGATCTGCTTCATGTTGAAAATGGTGCCGGAGACGTTCTGCGGCCGTGGGTCCGCCTGGCCGATGATGAGATAGCGACCCCCTTTGCGCACCAGGTCCAGTCCTTCCGGAAAGGCCGGTCCGGCGCCGCTGCACTCGATGACGATGTCCGGCCCGCGGCGGTCGGTCAGAGCCAGAATCTGCTCCTTGCGCTGCGCCGCCTCGGTTTCCAGCACGTTGAAAGTATCGGTGGCGCCCCAGTGCCGGGCAATCTGCAGCCGGTCGTCCGGCGCGCCGATCACCAGCACCTGCCGGGCACCGGACTGCGCCGCAACCGCGGTGGCGTACAGGCCGACCGGTCCGCTGCCCTGCACCAGAATGGTGTCGATGGTGCTGACCGGGCCCAGCGCCTCGAAACCGTGCATCACGGTACGAAACGAACAGGTGGATGACGCCGCCAATGCCGGGTCCAGATTCTCCGGCACCTTGACCACCTTGCACTGCGGCATGATGTAGGCGTACTCCGCGAAGCCGCCGGTGACGTAGGGAAACTCGTTCGCCGGACCCCAGCCGTACATGCGGGCGTTGCTGCACAGCGTCGGCTGGCGCGCGACCGTACACCAGTAGCAGTGGCCGCACCAGGCGTAGGACCAGGCCACCAGATCCCCCTCCGCGAGGGGACGGTCCACGGCGTCGGTAACCCGGTTCTTGCCCAGGGCTGCTACGCGGCCGACGATCTCGTGCCCCATGATGACCGGCAGCCGCGAGAAGGGCACCAGATCCCCGGCGTGCATGTGTACGTCGGTGCCGCACATGGTGGAAGCCTCCACCTTCACCACCAGGGCGTCGTCGTCGGGGTCGGGCACCTCGAACTCGCGCACCTCGACCGGCTCGTTGTAGGCGTGCAAAACCGTCGCGGCACTTCTGGCTAATGGCATTGAATTCCTCCTCTGGTGCGGATAACCCGCCGTTGCAATAGGTTTGTTATCGCCATCCCGGCTAATCCGGGAAGTCTGGCGCGTCGGCCAAAAATAATTACACGGTTTTCCGGTCGTTGGGTGAAACCTGCGCCGCGACTGCCCCGGAAACCCCCACAACCGTAACGGCCAATCAAGCCGCGGTCCGGCGGAGCACTTCGTCCCAGGTTTTGTCGTTGCGGTGAATGGCTGCCCAGTTTTCAGCGTTCATCATCTCGGCCCAGAACCGGTAGAACCCCCGCTGAGCTGTCTCCCCCACCGCACCCTGCGCGGTGATCCCCGGCAACCCCTCGTTGCGATCCTCGTGCCGCAGCGCCATGTTCGAGACCATCCGGCCCTTGCGCGTCTGCCAGCCCCGGTTGCTGTGGGTGCAGGCCTCCATGTTCTCGCCGTCGTCGCTTTCGAACATGCCCGCGGTGCCGAACGTCAGGATCGCCTGGTGAATCACTTCCTTTTTCAGATCCTCGGGCATGGCGTCCTCGACCATGCTCCAGGTCCACACCTCGATTTCATGGGGCCCGCGCGGATGCCAAACCTTGAACGTATTGGTGCCATACAGAAACGAGCAATTGGGAAAAATACTGGCATTCCAATGGGCACCATAAAATCGCTCGCCGCGGATTGGTCCCAGTTTCTCGATCACCCCGGGCCGCTGCGACTCGTAGTACGCCATGTAGCGCGCCGGATCCTTGTACAGCAGCGGCCCGGCGCCGCTCGCCGAGGCAAAACCGTGGCCGTGACGGGTGGTGATCTGGTGGCCCAGATTCATCAGCGTCTCCTGATCCTGAAAAATCTGGCCGATCTCGCCGCCGATGGCCATCAGGCTGGAGACATGCGTCCACGGAATGTGGTACCCATCGCCAATGAAGTTCTCGGTGGGGATCTTCCAGTTACAGCGCAGAATTGATTTCATGGGCGGG
>JAYZWP010000352.1:0-8568 GCA_036142245.1 Pseudomonadota bacterium
CGACCTTTTCGTCGGTACCGACAAACACTACACCAATGGCGTATCCATCAGCCTGCTGTCGCCGGATTTGACGGACTACCGGGACAGTCCGGCTCTGCCGGAATGGGCACATCAGGTGATCGACCACTTGCCGTTCATCAACGAACCCTGCTTGCAGCGCAACATCGAGTTCTCCCTGGCGCAAAAAATCTTCACTCCGGAGAACATCCGGGCGCGCAATCTGATCCGCGATGACCGCCCTTACGCCGGGTGGCTTTACCTGGGCGCTGCGTTTCACAACAAGAACCCGCGCCGCCTGGATACCATGGCGTTACAGATCGGCATGGTCGGTCCGGCGGCCCTCGGCGAAGCGGCGCAGAACAACATCCACGAAATCCGCGACATCGACCGCGCCAAGGGCTGGGACAACCAACTCGAAAATGAGTTGGGATTGGTCGCCTACTATGAACGCAAGTGGCGCGCCGCCGAGCGTTACGGGCGGGACCGGCGCTTCGGCGCCGACCTGATCCCCCATGTCGGTGGTGCACTGGGCAACGTCGCGACCTACCTGAGCGCCGGCACCGAAGCGCGCGTCGGCTGGAATCTCCCGGCGGATTTCGGCACCACCCTGATCCGTCCGGGCGGCGACAGCAGTGCGCCGGCCGACAACAGCGACCCCAGGATCGGTGCTCAGTGGGGTTTCTATCTGTTCTCGGGCGTGACCGGAAGACTGGTCGGCCGGGACATCTTTCTCGACGGCAATACCTTCGAAGACAGCCACAGCGTCGACCGCAAACTGCTGGTGGGCGATGCCTTCGCGGGTGTCAGCGCCCTGTACGGCGGCTTCAAGATGAGCTACGCGCACGTCTGGCGCAGCAAGGAATTCGACGGGCAGGACGACGCCAGCAGCTTCGGCTCCGTCACCCTCTCCTACTCTTTCCGCTGACGCCGAACCGCGATACCGAGCAGTCAGACACCGTCCGGCGAATCACCCAGGGTCCGGCGAATCACCCAGGTGCGTTCCGTCCAGGCGGCGGCTGTGGCCCCGGAACTCGGCCACCCGGGTCTGTCCGGCCGTGACGCACACGTCGTAGAGACCGGTTCTTCCCCGCAGGGCGACTTCGGTAGCGGCGGCCGTCAGCGTATCGCCACAGCGCGCCGGATTGAGGTAGGTGATCGCACAGTGCTGCGCGACGGCGATCACATCGTGACTATTGCAGGCGTACGCGAAAGCGGTGTCCGCCAGGCTGAAAATAAAACCGCCGTGACAGATGTCGTGGGCGTTGACCATCTCCCGGGTCACTGCCATGCGCATCACGGCGCTGCCCGGGGCGATCTCGATCAGCTGTATTCCCAGCTGCCGGGCGGCGAGATCTTTCCGGAACATCAGCTCGCCGACGCGCCGGGCGATCTGTTCAGTGTTCAGGTGGCACCTCGCTGCCCCCCAGCGGCGTTCCGAATGCCGCCCAGAGTCGCTCCACCACCGCGTTCAGCGGTTCCTGCTGCGCCGCCACCAGCCACTCCACCAGCGCCCCGGCGACGTCGGGGAAAGGCCGGGGAAGCGGTTGCGGCCGAGCCCGCCACCGGTTGAAAAGATCGGCGTCGAACCGGTGCATCACCTCGCCGATGCCCAGCTTCCGAATCGCGAGGGCGTTGGCGCGCTGTTCGACCTGCCCCTGCAACGGCTTTACCAGCACCTTTTTCCCGTACTGAATCGCTTCGCTCACCAGACCGAACCCGGCATTGGCGATCACCCCGCTGCAGCTGGCCAGGTCGCGCGGAAAAGCCTCCCGGGACAACGGTCGCATCTGGACCCGCTCCAGATCCACGGGTGCGCTGATGTCGGTATAGAAACGAAACCGCGTCTGCGGAAGGCGCCGTAACCAATTCAGCACCTGGGTCCGGTCTTCGAAAGGCAGATACACGACGACCTTGTCCGCATCCAGCGACGGTGCGTGGGACGGGGGATCGACCAGTGGCGGCACTATCAGAGCATCGAAATGATGCCAATGCACGCCGATGGCCGTATCGACAGGGGCGAAATGGTCGAGAACCGCCCGATCGAGTGGTCCGATCCGCCCGGTGGGAACAGGATGCTGAAAGGCGTACTGATGGGCGATGCCGATACTGGCACGCCGTTGCCGACGGGCCGCCCAGGCTGTTACCGGCTCGAAGTCGGTTACGATTCTGTCGTACTCCGACAGATTCAACGCACGGACATCCCGCACAAACTGCACCGGCCTGAGCCCGGTCAGTGTGCTCCACGGAGCGACCCGTCCGCGACGGGTAGCAAAAGTAAATCCCCGCCGCCAGGCGAAATCACCGAACGGAGCCATATCGAACAGCGCCGCCCGGTCCCGCCCGGAAACCAGATAACGCACCTCGACACCGTGTTCGGCGAAACGGGGCGCCATGCTCCGGGCACGCGTGATGTGTCCATTGCCGGTTGCCTGAACACCATATAACAACCGCACCTCGCGTCAGTTCACCCGCTGACGTTCGCGGTCCGGCACGAGGCTGTCACCCCAGTCGATGGGCAGGCGATGCGCGTCAGGGGATCTGAATCTTGCCGCCGGGGCCTCCCAGACCGCCCATACCGCCCATACCGCCCACGCCTCCGGCGCCGCCCTGGCCTGGTACGACAATGGAAGATGCCGCCTCACGGCGCAATTCCTGTAATTCCCGGGCCGCCTGTTCCACGGCAACCTTGGCTTCCTCGCCAAAGCGCTGCGCCGCCTCCTGCAGTGTCTTGGCCGGAATCTCGAAATTCAGCGGCAGCGCACCCATCGGGGTCATCAGTTGTGCCTGTCCCACATACAGCGGCGCCTCGCCTGCCTTGGGTTTGCCGTCACCATCAACCGGCGTGAGACGGCGAATGGTGCCCACTGCCCGATCAGTAAATACCTCTTCGAGGTACATGGCCGACGGGTCCATCGCGATGTCTATTTCCTGGGTGTTGTCGCTCATTTCCATATCCGCTTGCAGGGAATCCCGGCTTGCCCGGCCGGGGCGTTCGAGCGACATAGGTTAACCGAACCGGCCCGGCGGGCGGAGACCGGGATCGGCCAGAAAACCGGACAAGACCCGGACAAAACGATGAACGCTCCCTGCGTTACATCATTCCGCCAACACCGCCCGGTCTCGTCCCTCCTGTTTGGCACGGTAGAGGGCCTCGTCAGCACGGCGCACGAGCGCCCTGGCGGTGGCGGGGTTTCGCGGCCCGGGCTGCACCGCCGCTATCCCGATGCTCAGCGTGACCTTGCCCGACCGGGGGGAGGCCGGATGCGACAACGCCAGCTCATCGAGTCCCTCGCGGACCTGCTCCGCCAGCGCCATCGCCCCCGCTGCCGGGGTATCCGCCAGCAGCATGACGAATTCCTCTCCGCCGTACCGCGCGACAAGGTCGCCCGGGCGCCGCGCGGCACCGGCCAGGTGCTGGGCGACGCGACGCAAGCAATCGTCCCCTGCGTCGTGTCCAAGACAGTCGTTGTACCGCTTGAAGTAGTCGATATCGCACAGAATGAGCGACACAGGGTTGCCATCGCGCGCCGCGCGCTGCAGCTCGACATCCAGGGCGGCATCGAACTTGCGGCGATTGGCGATGCCGGTCAGCGCATCGCGGTTGGCCAACTCGGTCAGTTCCAGGTTCTGATCCTTGAGCGCCGCACTGGTCTGCCGTAACGAGTCTTCAATCGTGCGCCGTTGTGACACGTCCTGAAATGTCATCACGGCGCCGGTTACGCGACCGGCCTCGACGATCGGAGTACATGCGTAATCCACCCAAAGCGCGCCGCCATCCCTGCGCCAGAAGGTCTCGTCACGCACGGTGACCGGTTGTCCCGTTTCCAGAGCGCGGTGGACGGGACATTCTGAAACACGGCACGGACTGCTGTCGGCGCGACTGCGATGCAGCGTTTCATGGACCGGTCGTCCCATGAGATCCGCGATGTCATAGCCCAGCATGCGGGCGGCCGCGGGGTTGACGAACTGCGCCCTCCCGTCGGGGTCAAGTCCACAGATGCCGTCCGCGGCGAAATCGGTGATGTGTCTCAGCTGCTGCTCGCGGGCCGCCAACCGCGCCTGACTGCGAGCCCGAAAGATCTCGTGACCGACCCATTCCGCCATCAGCTGCGCCAGGGAAAGCTCGGCATCAGAGAAGTCCGCTTCCCGAGGCGCCGGGTCGGCGAATCCCAGTACGCCGTACTGCGTCCCGTCCACCGTGATGGGTGCGCCGAGATAAGTGCGCATGGGGGTGGTGACCGCCACGCTGTCCCCCAGCCGGGTGTCCTGGACATCCCGGAACCCGACAGCATGTCCGCGGCGAAAGGGCTCCCGACCGTAGATATCCCCTATGGCCAGCCGTTCGCCTTTGACGATACGATCCAGATACTCCACGGCGTGACGCACGATGAAGGCATCCCCGTCCAACTCGAAAACCGCCGCATCAGAGACGCCAAAGCGCGCCAGACCGAACCTGAGCATGCGGTCGATCTTGGACTCGGCCGAGTCCGACTGACTGGCGACAATCTCGTGCAACGCAGCCAGGGAGTCGCGATACAACTCCGCTTCCCGCCGCGCACGATTGCGTTCGCTCACGTCCCGAACCACGCCGGTGTACTGAGTCAGGCCACTGACAAGGTGACGACCCACCATCAGCTCCAGGTCCATCGAGCGGCCGTGGTCATCGGCACGAGTAAAGGCAAACGGCCCCGGGTTTCCCCTGTCCACCTGGACGAAGACGTCACGTTGCCAAGCCCTCACGGCGGCGTCCCCGGCGCGATCGGTCCGCTTGCCAAGAAGTTCGGCACGCTGCAGACCACGTGTCACGACGAAGGCGTCATTGGCATCGACAAAACGCTGCTGCGCATCCGCGATCCACATGCCGTCCGGCACCTTGCGAAAGGCCTCCCGATAGACTTCGAGACGTTCGGCGATCTCTTCTGCTTCATTCCGGGAGCGCATGGCCGCCGCCAGCAGTGCCACGATCCAATCCAGGTGGATATCGGTCCGGGGATCCCGAACACCGAAATGGCTCACGCCGGCCGCCAACCAGGGCGCCTGGCGATCCGCATCCCAGCACGTTCCGATGACCGCGGTGCGGCTGACGGCCTCTCGCGGCGGATGACCGTCGACCGGTACCACGCCGGCCCAATCGGCATCGATGACGAGCCAACCGTCGTCCCTCAACCGATCTGTCTCGCGCACCGAGCACCAATCCGCCGCGCGGATCTCGAATCCATCGACCCCTTCGCTCTCCAGCCGCCCCGCCAGGGCGCATCGCAACGCGTCCGGGCCAACGACGGCAATCGTCGCCCGCGTGCTGACCAGGGAACTTTGAGTGGAATGGGTCGCCTGTGCTGTCACCGTCATTCACGAGGTTGTCCGACACCAGCAGAAAGATCGGTCCAAACCGCAAAAACTTGACCACGGCCACGCTGCTGTCTGGCGTTTCTTGCTCAGGCCCCCGCGCTACCACCGCAACCGGGTGCTCAACCCGCCGGCGGGGCAGGCCGATACATTACCGCCAGAGCAATACCGCCAGAGCAATGCCGCCACGCGGGGTCCGATTCCCGGCCAAGCGCCGAGACCACTCCCCACCGCAATGTCGGATTTCTCGAACACCGTTTGCGGCGGGCACGGTTTCAACCGTGGGGCATGACTTCCTCACCGTTGATGATGCGCTTGTACTCCCCGCCGGCGGTGGTGGTGACGGCGAAATAGGACATCTTGCCGGTGCCCGTGTTTTTGATGCCGTGCACCTGTTCGCGCGGAATCAGGATCACCTGTCCCGCCTTGACCGGAAACTCCTCGCATTCCGCCGTCCCCGGCTCCCCTTTCACATAGAGCCCCTCGCCTTCCATGATCAGGAAGGTGTGGGCGCTGAACGGGTGCATGTGGGATTCGTTTTCCTGGCCCGGCAGCAGGTTCCAGATGACGATGGCCTGATCGACACCATCGGTGTAAACCGGCACCGGGATGGCATGCTCTTCGGAAAATTTCGTCAGTTCCAGCGGTGTTACCGTTCCGGACGGCAGGCTGTCGGGCGTTTCCATACCTGGGATGGCTTGCATGTTCGACTCTCCTCGCTCCGTGGATGAATCAGGCGGCCCAGGGCCGCTTTTCCCGCTCGTAGGCCTGCTGCAGGAAGCTCTCGTCTTTCCAGGCATCGAGGTCCACGGCCGGTGACAGGTAGCCGTACTTGACCATGAAATCCTGCTGCGTCTGCAGCAGATGCAGGTTCTGCGCGGTCAGGTTGGGCCAAAGCTGATCGTAGTAGTCCGGCACGTAGGAATTTTCGATGTCGTGAACCGTGACACCCAGTTCGGTCGCCAGCAGGTCGGTGACTTCCCGCGGATGGGTCGAGGCCCAGCGGGCACCGCGGATCAGCACCTGCAGATAGCGCACCACCGCATCGGGATTCTCGCGCGCCAGATTGCCGCTCACCGTGATGATGCGCGGATTGGCGTTGACCCGCAGCTCCATGTTGTCGGTATCGTGCAGCAGGTCGCTGACGAGACGAATCCGGTCCGAGAACTCCCGCTCCACGTAGCGGCAATCACACCCCTTGCACCAGACGGCGTCGACCTCGCCGCGCGTCATGGCTTCCATTTCATGTTCGAACAGCGAGCCGCGCGGCCGTTGCCCCTTCTCCGTGTAATTGGGGTTGATATGGGAATGCATGTCGTCATGGATCTCGATCTCGACGATCTGCACGTCATCCAGGGTCATTCCGTGGGCGCGCAGGCCACAATCCCACGCCTTGTGGCCGTTGATTTTCATGAAGTCGATCATGATGTAGGGGCGCACCCCGACCGCCACCCGCTTGCCCTTCAGATCCTGCATGGTCCTGATGTCGGAATCGGGACGCACGTAGAAGCAGATGGAATCGGAAACGAAGGTCAGCCCCACCATCACCGTGTCAGCGCCTTGCGAGCGCGCCCACAAGGGCGGAATGGCGCCGCCTTCGCGGAAGGCGTTGGCCAGTTCATGGTTGAAGTGGCTGTCCGCCTTGTCCCGGCCGAGTTCCTTGATATTGCGGACCTCGAAATCGTCCCCGCCGCGAAACTCCTCGCCGAACATGTGGCGCTGAAAGGCGATGCCCGACGCGGTGGGGACCGGACAGCGGGTGTACCAAATGGTTTCTGACATGGCTGGCTCCTCCTCGATAAACAGCTGATATTGCCCCGGCGTACCGGGGCGTACGGGAACGCCCAGATTATCAACTCCGCCGGGACTACCGCATCCGCATTTTTCGATGCCCGATCCCGGCGGGGAAAGCTCGGCCGCTGATCGCTCGGCTTCCGCAACGCCGCCAACCGGGGAGTTGCGCATCGCAACGTCCATGACCATCATGGGCCAGACGGGTCGACAGAACCCGACAGCAGGAGGAGCCCGGCATGCGGCCGGAAGACAATGACCTACTGACCCGTACCGACGCGGGCACCCCGATGGGCGAGCTGCTCCGGCGCTACTGGCTGCCGGCGCTCACCCGGGACGAGTTGCCCCACCCGGACTGCCCGCCGGTGCGCATCCCACTGCTCGGCGAACGGTTGGTCGCCTTTCGCGACAGCCAGGGACGCGCGGCGATCATCGGTGAAGCCTGCCCCCACCGCCAGGCGTCGCTCTATTTCGGCAAAACCTGCGACGGCGGCATCCGCTGCGCCTACCACGGCTGGCAGTTCGATGCCGACGGCCGCTGCCTGGATATCCCGTCCGAGCCGCCGGAAAGCGGTTTTCGCGAGCAGATTCGACTGCCCGCCTACCCGACCCTCGAACGCGGCGGCGTGGTCTGGGTCTACATGGGCGACCCCGCGCGAACCCCGGCGCCCCCGGCGCTGGAGTGGGCGACACTGCCGGACGAGAACCTGTTCGTCAGCAAGCGGCTGCAGGAGTGCAACTACCTGCAGACCATGGAGGGAGGCCTCGACTCGAGCCACCTGTCCTGGCTGCACGGCGGCACCATCCTGAGCGACCCGGTGCTCGGCATGGGCGGCGGCGCCACCGATTCGCGCATCCTCGAGATCATCGCCGGGGATCGCAATCCCCGCTACCAGACCCTGCGTACCGAGGGCGGCCTGCTGCTCGGCGCCCGCCGCAACGCCGGTAACGACCGTTATTACTGGCGCATCACCCAGTTCCTGCTGCCCTGTTTCAACATCATCGCGCCGACCGGGGATCTCTCCCTGAACGGACAGGCCTGGGTGCCCCTGGACGACCAAAACTGCTGGTCCTGGGCGGTCAATTACTATATCGACAAGCCGCTGTCTCCCGAGGAACGGGAGGCGATGCGCAAGGGCGGCGGCCTGCACGTGGAATTCGTGCCCGGCACCCGCCAGGGCAGCGCAAACCGGCACAACGACTACCACCTGGACCGTGACGCCCAGCGCCGCGGCGACAGTTTCACCGGTATCCCGAGCTTCGCCATGCAGGACACCGCGGTGCAGGAGAGCCAGGGGCGCATCGCCGACCGGACGCTGGAACACCTGGTCTCCAGCGACGACGGCATCATCGTGACCCGCCGGCTGCTGCTGGAGATGGCGAAAGCGAATGCTGCGAACCGGCCGATTGGCGGCCTCGATCCGGCGACCC
>JAYZWP010000353.1:0-3878 GCA_036142245.1 Pseudomonadota bacterium
GTGTCTCTGTCCGGCGATCCTGCCGCTGCGACTGCCGCGCTAGCGGCATCTCTTGCATACCCTGGCGAGGGTCACCAAACGCCACCAGCAATTTCCAGACATCGGTTCAACCGGGATAGCGCCGCAGCGTGCGGGTCGCGCCTCTGGACCGGTCATTACGTTAGTGAGCCATAACTCATGAAGCAGGACAGATTGATTATTTTCGACACCACCATGCGTGACGGCGAGCAGAGTCCGGGCGCCTCCATGAGCAAGGAGGAGAAGCTGCGCATCGCCAAAGCGCTGGAGCGTATGAAGGTGGATGTCATGGAAGCGGGTTTCCCCATCGCGAGCCGTGGCGATTTCGAGGCGGTCAAGGCGGTGGCGGGGGTCGTGACCGAATCGGTGGTCTGCGGGTTGGCCCGCGCCAACGCGGCGGACATCGACGCCGCCGCCGAGGCTCTGAAACCGGCACCGCGCTGGCGAATTCACACATTTATCGCCACTTCTCCCCTGCACATGGAGAAGAAGCTCCGGCTGACGCCCGCCGAGGTACTGGAACAGGCGGTCCAGGCGGTGCGGCACGCCCGCAATTACACCGACGATGTCGAGTTCTCCGCCGAGGATGCGGGCCGGTCCGAAATGGATTTTCTGTGCCGTGTCTTCGAGGCGGTAATCGAGGCCGGGGCGAGCACCATCAACGTACCGGATACCGTCGGCTACAACCTGCCGGAGCAGTACGGCGACACCATCCGCACGCTGATCGAAAGAATTCCCAACTCGGACAGGGCGGTGTTTTCCACCCATTGCCACACTGATCTGGGTCTGGCGGTGGCCAACTCCCTGGCCGGGGTGATGGCCGGGGCAAGGCAGGTGGAGTGTGCCATGAACGGTCTCGGGGAACGGGCCGGAAATGCCTCACTGGAGGAGGTCGTCATGGCGGTGCGAACCCGTCAGGACCTGTTCCCCTGCGACACCGGGCTGGATACGCGGGAGATCGTGGGCTGTTCGCGACTGGTTTCCGGTGTCACCGGGTTCAAGGTGCAGCCCAACAAAGCGATCGTCGGAGTCAACGCCTTCGCGCACGAGTCCGGTATTCATCAGGACGGTGTGCTCAAGAGTCGCGAGACCTACGAGATCATGCGCGCCCAGGATGTCGGCTGGCAGACCAATCGCCTCTCGTTGGGAAAGCTTTCCGGACGCAATGCCTTCGCGACCCGGATGAAGGAACTGGGGTTGGAGTTCCGCTCCCAGACGGAACTGCAGTCGGCCTTCGCGCGGTTCAAGGACCTGGCGGACAAGAAACGGGAGATCTTTGATGACGATCTGGTGGCTCTGGTGACGGATGCCGACAGCATGGCCGCCAACGAGCATGTCCAGTTGGTCCACATGAAGGTCGCCGCGGAGATCGGCGAGGCTCCGTCCGCCACCGTAACCTTGTGTGTGGATGGTACGGAACAGACCGCAAGCGCCAGCGGCGACGGTTCGGTGGATGCGGTGTTCAGCGCCATTGAGCAGATCGTCTCCAGTGGCGCCGAGTTGAAACTCTACTCGGTGCAGAGTCTCACCGAGGGCACGGACGCCCAGGGCGGTGTGTCGGTACGCCTGGCGCGGGACGGCCACGCGGTCACGGGCCACGGCTCGGACACCGATATCGTCATCGCTTCGGGCAAGGCCTATGTCAATGCGTTGAACATGCTGGAACGGCTGGCCGATCTGTCCGGACGAGTGATGGAAGGGGTCTGACGCAACGCCGGGTTTTCGGCTAGGGTTCACCTGTCCGGTGTCAGACCAATGGCGGGAGAGACGTTCATGACCACATCACTGGATCACTGCGCAATCCGCACCACCCGACTGCAGGAGAGTCGCCGCTTCTACGAGGAACTGCTTGGCCTGGAGGTCGGGCCGCGCCCGGAGCTTCCGGTTCCCGGTTACTGGCTGTATGACGGCGAGCGGCCCGTGGTGCATCTGATCGAACTGACCGACACGATGGAACAGGATGTTTTCGGGGTGCCGCTCAGCCAGGAGGTGGCGGCCGGAGTGCGCAACGGTCTCGACCACCTGGCGTTCCGGCTCACCGGTTTGGACGCCGTGCGCCGGCGCCTGGAGGCCGGCGGCATCGCCTACCAGGAGATGGGCATCCCGCAGTTGCGGCTCACCCAGCTATTCGTCAGAGACCCGAACGGTATCACCGCTGAACTGAATTTCTTCCTCGACGACGAACCGCGCGGCTGAATCCAGTCGCGCGGCCCGGGTTTTTCTCAGCGAAACACGGCCAGGGCATCGCCCGCGACGGCGCTGTTGCCTTGCGGACGCAGAAACACCGGATTGAGATCCAGTTCCCGGAGGCTGTCACGGTGGTCGTACACCCAGCGGGATACCGCCGCCAGGAGATCGAACAGCGACGGGTCCAGCGGCGCGCGGCCGCGGTAGCCGTCGAACAGCGGCGCAATGCCGAGCCGGCCGATCAGCGTCCTGGCGAGCGCCGCGTCGATCGGGCAAAGCGCGTGCACGAACCGCTGTTGTAACTCCGCAGTGATCCCGCCGAGTCCGATGGTCAATACCGGACCGACGGTGTCGTCCACCACGGCGCCGACCAGCAGCTCCAGTTCGGCGTCGATGATCTGCTCCTGGGCGATGACCCGATAGTCGCGGAGTTTTTTCCGCCTGGCGACCCCTTCAAGGCGTTTCACCACTTTGGCCAGGTCCTGGGCGGCGACGCCGATCTGAACCGCACCGGCGTCACTCTTGTGGAGGAGTTCGGGGCTCTCCAGTTTCACCACCAGTCGATCACCGAGTTTGCCGGTCGCGGCCGTGTCGGCCGCGTCGCACCAGGCCGCCATGGTGACGCCCTGCTTTCGTAGCGGCGGCGCCAGATCGGGGTAGGTGGCCAGGCGAGGGCCGGACCAGCGCCTGGTTTTCGCGGTCGCCCAGTCCGATCCGATGCGCGGGGTCAATTCATGGAACAGTTTCATGCCCGCCAGTGCCCGCGCCACCCGACCGGCACCGTGCACCACGGGCATCGGGTCGCGGGCCAGGAAACGGCGCATGTCGTCGCCGAGCGCCATCACCTCGTTGCCGGCCAGAAATACCGGCTTGTTCGCCCGGTAAGCCCAGGCAGCCACCGGCGCGAACCAGCGCTCCAGCCCCTCCCAGGCGCCGAACATCACCGCCACGGCGTCATACTCCTGTGCCTGCACGAAAGCGTCGATCACCTTCGGGAACCGGTCCGCCCAGGCGAAGATGGTCGCGGTGAGATCCATCGGATTGTTATGGGGGACGACTTCGGGAAGGGTCTCGATGACCGATTTCGGCGGTGGCGGACACGCCAGCCCGTGCTTTTCGAGGGCATCGGCTGCCAGCGCCGAGTAGCCGCCGGAAGCGGTCACCACCCCCACGTTTTTCACGTGCCGCCACGCCCGCGGTGGCAGTTGCACGAACAGACTGGCGTAGTCCAGGGCGTCGTCCAGCTCCTCCGCCTGAATGACTCCCATCGCTTCCAGCGCGGCTGCGCTGGCTTCCGGTCCCGCGGTGAGGGCACCGGTGTGGGACAACGTGATCTGCCGCGCCGCGGCGGAGCGGCCGGTGGCGATGGCGATCACCGCCTTGCCGGCGTCCCGGCAACGCCGCACTCCGGCAGCAAACGCCGGCAGATCGGCGAACTGTTCGATGTAACAGACGATGGCACGGGTATCCAGATCCTTGGCGAGCCAGTTCAGGGCGTCCGCCAGGGAGAAGTTGCACTGGTTTCCCGTCGTGATGACGGCGGAAAATCCGATGCCCCGGTCCCAAGCCGAATTGCACGCCGATCCGGCGACCGCGCTGCTCTGCGCCACGAAGGCGAGGGCGCCGGACTGGTAGGGACGGGGTATCGGGCCGACCCAGCAGTGCAGTCCCGG
>JAYZWP010000354.1:0-5121 GCA_036142245.1 Pseudomonadota bacterium
GGCTGGATCCTCGGCCCCCTGGTGTTTGGCGCCGTCGCCGACAACCTGAGCTATGCCGCCGCCTGGTGGACGGTGTGTGGCAGCGCGATTCTGAGCGCAGCGGGCTTCGCCGCCATGGCGTGGCGGTTGCGCGACGCCGGTGACAAGTCCCCAGCAACCTGACGCATCATGCCGGTGACTAACCCCTGGGCGGTGCTGGCGGTGGTCACCGCGGTGCAGGCATCCATGTCCATGGTTTCGTTCCTGTGGGGGCCGCTGGCGCCTTTTTTGGTCGCGGAGTTCGGTCTGTCCGCGACCCAGGTCGGGGCGGTTTCCAGCAGCTTCTATTTGGTCGCCTCGGCGCTGGCGATTCCCGCCGGGTTGGTGGTGGATCGCCTCGGCAGCCGCGTGCCCATGATCGCGAGTCAGTGGTTGACGGTATTGCCCTTGCTGGCGTTGAGCCTGATCCCGCAGTTCGCCTGGGTGGTGATCTGCGTGGCGGTGTGCGGTCTGGCTTACAGTCCCATCAACCAGGCCAGCGCCCGGGCGGTGGTCTACTGGTTCCCGCCTCACCGGCTTGGCCTCGTGATGGGCATCCGCCAGACCGGCAACATGGCCGGTGGCGCGTTCGCGGCGGCGGTGCTGCCGGCGGGAGCGGTCCACCATGACTGGCGTACCGGCCTGTACATCATTGGCGGCATCGTGGTTGCCACGGCGCTGCTCACCGGTCTGACTTACCGCGAACCGCCGGCCGACACGGCTCCCCGCCCCACGGAACATGACGCAGAGTCCGCCTGGGGCAAGGTAAAGCGGTTGCTGCGCAATCCCGTGGTGCTGTTTCTGCTGATGCTGTCACCGGTACTCGGGTACGGCCAGATCGGGATGCTCAGCTTTTTTGTGCTGTTCGTCAGCGACGGGCTTGGTCACAGCCCGGCGCTGGCCGGTGCCGGTCTTACCATCGGCATGCTGGCCGCGGGTACCGGACGTATCGGATGGGGGTGGGTGGGGGACCGGTTCTTTCCGGGTTCCCGCTCGTTCTGTCTGTGCCTGGTGATGACCATCGCGACCGCGAGCGCCATCGCGCTCGCGCTGGTCAGCCCCGCTACCTCCCTCCCCTGGCTGTTCACCGTCGCTGCTGTCTACGGCGCCAGTGCGATGGGCTGGCACGGGCTGCTGGTGGTGGCGCTGACGGAGGCGGCGGGACGGGAGTCCGCCGCCACCGCTTTGGGCATGATGATCAACGCCGCCTGGCTGGGCTGGATCTTTGGCCCCGTCCTGTTCGGGCTGCTGGTGGACAGCGGCGGTTACCAGATGGCCTGGATTTCTGTGGTCGTCACCAGCGCGTTTTGTGCGGTCAGTTTTTTGGTGGTGGGATGGCGCGCGCTGCACCGGACCGGTTGATCAGGAATCCCAAGATGTCGTAACGACGACCGGATCCCCTCTTATTCCAGGATGTTCTCAACTTATCCTTCGATGTTCTCAACAGCACTTGGGGGGTGGGTGGAACGATCGGATAACATCAGGGCCCGCTTTGGCCATCATGGAAAAGCAAGAAAAATCGTGTTCGCCGCGCTTGCGCTATCGGGACTGGCCGTTGGATTACTCGTCGGTTTGACGGGGGTGGGCGGCGGCGCCGTGATGACGCCGATTCTGGTTCTCCTGATCGGTGTCAGTCCGGTCACGGCGGTGGGTACCGACGTCGTGTTCGCCTGTGTGACCAAGCTGTTTGGCGCGTGGGTTCACGGTACCAGTGGCAGCGTCGATTGGCAGGTGGTGCGGAGGTTGAGCCTGGGCAGTTTGCCCGCCGCCGTTGTCTCAGTGCTCTGTTTGCACAACTTCGAACAGAGTCAGTGGGTCAACCAGATCATCGTTTACACGCTAGCCGGGGCGCTTCTGCTTTCGGGAAGCATCATGCTTTTCCGCGACAAGATTCATGGTGCCGGTCGTCAGCGCCGGCTCGCGGTTCCCGAATCTTTCAAGCGGCGCCAACCGGAGTTGACGGTTTTCGCCGGTGTTGTGCTGGGCACCATGGTGACTCTCACCTCTGTGGGAGCTGGCGCCCTGGGTGCGGCGATGTTGCTGTTCTTATACCCGCTGCGTTTGACGCCGGTGAAGCTGGTTGGGACAGACATCGCTCACGCCATTCCGCTGACGCTGGTGGCAGGGGCGGGTCATCTCGCGCTTGGCAATGTTGACGGCGGGATGCTGGGGCCGATGCTGGCGGGCTCCGTGCCTGGCATCATCGCCGGAAGTCTGCTGGCAAAGCGGCTGTCTGCGCGCCGGTTGCGGACCGGTATCGCCCTGATACTGTTGGCGCTCGGAGCCAGGATGCTGGTCGCCTGATTGAGTCCGGTCGTTCCCTCGCATTCAGCCGTTGAACGGGTGGCTCGGAACTCCCCGCACGCCGGGCCGTGCGACAAAGACTCCCCCGGCTTCGGGCTGCGCCTGGCGACCTGCTTCATCCAGCAGCAGGCTGGCGGTCGTGATGTAGAGGTCCGCCAGGTCGGCGCCACCGAACACGCAGGAAGTGACGTTACCCACCGGCAACTGGATGAGGCCGATCATCTCGCCGGTGGCGGGGTTCCAGCGGGTCACTTTGCCGCCGAAAAAGTGGGCGATCCAGAGCATTCCCTCCTCGTCGGAGGTCATGCCGTCCGGGAACCCCACCTCGGCGGGGATCTCCACCACGACACGGCGCTTCGACAGCTCGCCGCGCCGGGGCTCGAAATCGAACGCCTGAACCACATTGCCGGGGCTGTCGATGAAATAGAACACCGACCCGTCCGGGCTCCAGGTGAGACCGTTGGGGATGATCAGGTCGTAGAGCATGGCGTAGCATGCGCCGTCACCGTCCAGCCGGTAGAGCGTGCCGACCGGGTCCCACTGGTCCGGCGGACGGTCTAGATCCTGGCACAGGGTGCCGGCCCACAAGCGGCCCTGGGGGTCGCACTTACCGTCGTTGAAGCGCCGCTCCGGGTGGTCCGCCTCCGGGTTGATCAGGGGTTCGAGTGCGCCGGTAAACGGATCGACCAGGGCGAAGCCGTCCTCCGCCGCGATCACCGCCCCGCCGCCGGTGCGGGGCACGATGGTACCCGGCTCGCTCGGCAAGGCCACCCGGGTGGCACTACCGCTGACCGGGTCGTAGGTATGCAGCGCCTTGCCCTGGATATCCACCCACAACAGGCGGCCGGCGGCCGCGTCCCAGGAGGGTCCTTCGCCGACCAGACAGCGGGCGTCGACGACGAGTTCGGCGTCCCATTGATGCATAGGCTACTCCCGTGGATTTCTCTGCTGGCGTGGACGGTTCGGCTGGGTACTTGGGTAGCTCTGCTGGCGGTCATCCGAAGCCGAAACCCGACAGCACCGCCGCGATCAGCAGCACCACCAGCAGCGCCATGGCGTACATGGCGCTGAACTGAAAAGCGACAGCGCTCACACCGAGAATGGCGCCTCCTGCCGAGACCCGCCCCGGTTCACGCAGTGCAAAGGAGAGGATGGACAGAATTAACGCCAGACCGCAGAGTGACGCAGTCGTGACCCGGGTGACCCGGTCGGCATTCCAGTTCGGTTTAACGGTTTCCTGATTGGCCCTCCCTTGTAACGCGCTGATGGTGGCTTGCCGGATGGCAGCGGCCTTCTGCGCAACCGTCGTTTCCAGGGTCGGCTGGGGGGCGAAGGGACCCGCCCAGAAGTGCACCAGAGCCAGCAACAGCGCGGCACCGCCGACCGCAATACCGCTGAATCCCAGGGTTGCGCGCTTCTCGGCCATGGACTCCACTCCTTGGTTCAGCGTCGGTATCCGTCCGTCCTGTAGCGGACCGCAGCAGCGACGCCTTAACCCGATGCGATCGGCCACCGACCCCAGTGGGCAATGGATTCGCTGACAGCACCGCCGTCGTCCGGCCCCACCTCCTTCGCCAGCAGGGTATTGAGCCGCCCGTTCAGGCGCATGATGAGTTCGTTGTCCCGCGCCGGACCGAAGGCGAGATTGGTCATCTCATCCGGGTCCTGCTGACAGTCGAACAGCTCGATGTCATTGTCGCGGATCAGCGCCTCCAGCGAGGTCGGGGTGTTGAATCGGTCCGGCGCGAAGTAGCGGCTGAACTTGTAGCGCCCGTCAAAGAAGGTGCGTTGCAATCCCCGTTTGCTGAAATCCGGCCGCAATTCCGAATCCGGTTTACCAGCGAGCACCGCAGCGGTGGCCTTGCCGACGAACGCCCGGTCCACCACCAGCAGACCGTCGTAGCAGTAGAGCAACCCTTCCTGCCGGAAGCTGTCGGCGTCCCGGGACGGCGCACCGACCAGCCCGGCAAAGCTCTGGCCCGACAGCTCGCCGCACAGTTCCTCCAGTTGTTCGCCCGATCCCCCGGCCAGAGCGAACAGTGTCGGCATCATATCGACCGACGAGGTGAGGGCGTCGCAGGCGGTGCCGCGCGGACCCTCGGGGTGGGCCACCAGCAGCGGCACGTGGATGTGCCCGTCGTAGGCGCCTGGCCCCTTGTTGCGCAATCCGCCGTGGGCACCGGCGTGTTCGCCGTGATCGGAGGTGAACACGACGATGGTGTTGTCCGCCATACCGAGTTCTTCAAGGCCGTTCAGCACGGCACCGACACTGCGGTCGTTGTCGCGCAGCAGGTTCAGGTAGAAGTCGTTGTGGGTCCGCCACATATCCGCCCGGTCACCGGGGATCGCACCCACCAGATCAGCCCAGGCGGCGACGAACTCGGCGTGGGCCGCGGGGCGTCCGGGCGCATTCAGCGGCTGGCCGAAGCCGACCGGGGGTGGCGTTTCCCAGCGCCGGGTATAGAGCCCGGTCGATGGCGGTTTGCGCAGCCGCGGCGCGACCGAGGGGCTGTTCTGAATGTTCTCGTCTTCCGGATCGACGTCCGCCCACTGGATGTCGTGGGGATTGATGAAAGAGACCGTCAGAAACCAGGGCGTGCCGTCGCGATTGGCGGCGGCGCCGTGCTGGCGCAGCCAGCCCACGGCCCCGGCGGCGATGGCGTCATCCTGGTAATAACCCTCCAGCATCAGGCCCACCCGGTCGCCGTGGCTTTCCCAGTCGGAGAAGCCGAAGGGTTCGAGGGAGCGGCTGTGGTTGACCTCCCCGGTGCGCAGCACCGCCTTGCTGATGTGCCATTT
>JAYZWP010000355.1:0-2712 GCA_036142245.1 Pseudomonadota bacterium
GCCGCCCAGGAAGCCGCCGTCGCGCGGGTGGTACGGTCGAATCTGGGAGACTATTTCAAGGTCCGGTTCACCTACCACGAGCAGCTCGAACGCAGTCCGACCGGCAAGTTCGAAGAGTTCGTCTCCCTGGTCGATCAGTAACGACCGGCCTGTTGGACGCCCTCATCCGCCCGCAAATCGCGCACCACCACCGCGGCGTAGTTGCGACTGGCATCGTCGGGAAAATACTCGGGGATGACGTGGTCTGGTCCCGGGATACGGAAACCGACCCGCTCGTACATCGCCAACAGCGGATCAACCGGCGAGCTGCCGCGACGTGTCCGGCAATAGGCGTACGCCGACACCTCCCCGCGCTGCTCGCAGTAGCGGCGATAACCCGGCAACACGGCCCCGGCCAGCACGTAATCCAGGCCCAGTGACCGCGCTCGCTCCACGACCCTCCCGACCATGGGCGCGAACAGATCCCTGCCGCGACTGGCCGGATCAACGATACCCGAGACGATATAGAGGGCATTGTGCCGGCGCCGCAGAGCGGGCAGATCGCCTGCGTGATCGGGGTAATAGCCGTCGTTCGTCACTGCTGCCCAACTGCTGAACGCCGTCATCCGAGAGGGATCGTAGTGCAGCGGCATCGCGCAGATGGTCGCCACCATCCGCGGCATCCCCGAGTCCGGAAGCGTGGCCACGAAGAAGCCCTGCGGAAACTTCTCGATTCGGGTGATCAGCTTCTCTCGTGACGCCCTGCCCTGCGGATGCCAGTGCTGTTCCACCCGGCAGATCTCATCGATGTCTTCCAGGGACGCCGCCCGGATGGTGAGGTCATCCACTGGGCACTACCGGCGACATGCGATCATTCCCGCGTGATGTTGACCCGAGCCTCGCGGCCACTTGCCGTCAGCGCCCGGCCATCCCTGACGGCACCACCCGGTGCAGGGGTTCGAGGTCTACCGCGCCATCACCTCCCAGCTGCGCGACCCAGGCGATCAGATCGTCGGCGTGTGACGCCGGGACCCCCCCATAGGCCGCCAACTCGCGGAACTTCTCTTCGAGTTCCCCTTGGCTGAGCGGGTTCTCCGGGTCACCTTTCGGGTCGCTGACGGTTTCCGCGAGGGATTCACCGTTATCCAGGCGCAGCGTCACGCTCGCTGACCAGGTGTTCGGATAACCCCTTTCGGCCTCCTCATCGAGACAGGCCGTTCCCTTTCCCGCCAAAGCACGAACATCGGCGTCGTGCAGGGCCTCTCCTTCGAACTGCGCCAGACCGGCCCGTCCCCGCAACAGCGCGCTCGCCAGACAGTGCTGCAAGCTGAACTTCGCCTCCGCCGTGCTCACGGGTGACGGGTTGTCACAGAGAGTCAGTGCCGCCTGATAGGAGGCAACGCGGACAGAGCTGATCTCCCGCACGCGCCCCCGGAGGCGTTCACGCAGTCGTAGCGCCGCATCGATCGGCGCGTGCGTGTGGCGACAGGAGGCGTAGGGTTTGATGGACACCCCGCCGATGCGCGGCGGTCCACCGGCTTCGAGAGCGCACCGGATACGCTGCGGATCACCGCCGGGAGCCAGACCCGCGAAGAAGCCCCGCTCCCCCTCGAGGATGGCGGCGGCACCCGACACGCCTGCCTGCGCCAGCAGGGCGGCGCTGACCCCGGCCGCTGCCGCTCGTCCGCTGTGATAGGGCTTGGTGAGAACACCTTCCGCGTTGAACTGCCACAGCCCAAAGGCCTGCGTGCCGGCGTTGCCAAGGGCCCAGACCAGTTCATGATCATCCAGGTCGAGCAGTCGCCCTGCGGCCATCGCTGAGCCGAACACACCGCAGGTGGTCGTGTTGTGGAAATGGTAATAATGCTCGCGACCGACCGCCTCGCCGACCAGAATGGCCGCCTCGTAGCCTTCCGCAATCGCCCCCAGCAGCTGTGTACCCGACGCACCACGCTCACCGGCGATGGCCAGCGCAGCGGGCATCACCACTACCGCCGGATGGATGATCGCCTCGCGCGCGACATCGTCCATCTCCACGATGTGCGACAGGGCGCCGCCATAGAAGGCGCTGGTCTCGGCCGCGGCGCCGCGGCCCAGACCGACCAGCGGCGCCTTCCCCGGCGGTTGCGCCAATGCATACGCGGTGAATTTGGCTCCTGTGTCGGTGCCGTGCGCCGCCAGCAAGGCGCCGAGCCAGTCGAGCAGGTAGTAGCGCGCCTGGCGCTGCACGGGCGCGCCGCGGATTTCGTCCCGCCGCTCACGCAGACGGGCAACCAGACTCTCGGTAAGGGTTGGCATGGATTTCTACCGTTCCCGAAAAGGGTAAAACGATCCCGCCGCATGTTATCAATCTCCGGGAACCAGCCGCTGACAGCGCCCGGCAAGGTTGCAGGCCATAGTGCTTCCCACGGTAAGCTTCCATGAACCGGGACCGACCGGCCACGCCGGGGCAGGAGACACGATGTGACATTGAACGAACCACCTGTTGTTGCCATCACGTTTCGCGCCGACGAGTCGCGTGCGGTGTTGGAAGAGACCCTCGGCGACCTCGCTGAACTGCGCTATCTGGCCGGGCTCGAAGACTCCACCACCAGACTCGAACAGGCAAAAGCCGCCGATGTCCTGTTCTGTCTCGGACCGACGCTGGAGCTTGGCAACGGTGACTGGCGCAGCGGCGCGCGCTGGCGATTCGTCCAGACCCTGAGCGCCGGCGTGGATCACGTCCCCCTGGAG
>JAYZWP010000356.1:0-6136 GCA_036142245.1 Pseudomonadota bacterium
GTGGCGCGCGGCGGCGCCCGGGAAGAGCCGGCATCACCCGCCGCAAAAATATTCGACCGACGGGGCACTGCCCGGGGTTAACGAGGCTCCAATGGGTCGCTTGCTTGGCTATTTCCTCTAGACAACCTTGAGCGGGGCACTTCGTGCGGGCGACCCCTCCCCTCCCCGGCCTGCGCGGCAGTGCCACCCGCTCAAGGTACTTTCCCTGCCCGGCGAGCGCGCCTCGGCACTTGTGAGGCCAGCCGATGCGCGGCGCGAATCGGCTCCGGCAAGCGGAAACGCGGCGCCGCGGCGAGCACCTGGGATACCGCGTCATCCAGCGTGATACGGTGACCGACTGACACAAACAGCGGCTTCACCCCCTGCCGCGTGCGCAGCACCTGGCCGATGATCTCAGCGCCATCCCGTAACGGACTCGTCGAGCCGCGGGCGTCGGCCGGCTCGGCGTAGGCGCCGGTCAGCCGGGTCTTGCCGACACCGACCGCCGGCCGGTCCAGCAGTACACCCAGGTGACATGCGATGCCGAAGCGCCGCGGATGGGCCAACCCCTGACCATCGCACAGCAGCAGATCGGGCAGGACGGCGAGTCGTTCCAGCGCCAGAAGGACCGCGGGCAACTCGCGGAACGACAGCAGGCCCGGAACGTAGGGAAAGCGGGTCGGCAACCGGGCGACCGCCTCGTCCAGCGGCGCGAGGGTCCGAGCTTCCAGCACCGTCACCGCCGCTCGGGTCACCGCACCGCGCTCCTCAAACCCGACATCGACACCTCCCAGGGTCGTTACCGGATCATTCCCGCTCCCGGCGATGACGCGTCCGGCGAGGCGGCGCTGCAGATCGACCGCTTCCCGGGGTGACAGGTCCCAGGCATGTTCAACGACGCGTTCGAGCCGCGGAGTCACGCGCTACCAGCGGTAACGCCGGAAGTTTTCCGGGTTGGCCCATCCGGACGGGTTGTTCCAGCGCCGCTCCGGATTGTAACTGCCCAGGTCGTAGTAGAAGAAACGCTGCTCGGCTTGCCGATCCTGGTCGCGCGGTTCGATGAACCCCAGGCCGAGAAAATCGTTGCTGTGCCACTCCACGCCATGTTCCACGCGCGGCGCAACAAGCACACAGACACGCCCGGTGTGCAGGTTCTTGAGCCGGCCGAGCAACTCGGCCCCGTCGCGGTGCGGAACCCGCTCGAGCTGATTGGTCACCACGGCCAGATCGAACCGCCCGAGGGACTGAAGCGCACCGACGTCCCGCACGATACCCAATGTTCGCAGCGCAGCGTCGTGCGCCGCGGCGTACTCAGTCAGCGGACCGGGCAGGGGCGCGCCGAGCGCGAGCACGCTGCGCGGCCGCCAGAGCCGCAGAAAACGTCCCAGCAGCCGATCGGCGGTGGTCACGTGATCGGTACGGTCATGCGCACTGCACCCCGCGCGCGACGACCGGCCATCATCCCACTCGGGCACATCAGACGATCGACCCCTCGCGGGTCTTGATCTCATTCCATACCCGATCGAGTTCCTCCAGGCCCGCCTCGCCCATCATCCCGCCACGTTCGCGCACCGTCGCTTCGACCAGGCGGAAACGGCGCTCGAATTTGCGATTCCCCCGGCGCAGCGCTTCTTCCGGATCCACACCAAGGTGACGAGCGAGGTTGGCGGCGGCGAACAGCAGATCGCCCACCTCGTCGGCGAGAGCCTCCCGGTCACCGGAATCGAGTTCCACCTCGACCTCCGCCAGCTCCTCCCGCACCTTCGCCAACACCGGCTCACGCTCGGACCAGTCGAAGCCGCCCCGAGCCGCGGCCTTCTGGAGCTTTTCGGCGCGCATCAGGGCCGGGAGCCCCTGGGCAATACCGTCCAGCAGGCTCTCATCGGCGTCTGTTTCGCCTTTGGCCCGCCGTTCCTCGCGTTTGATCGCCTCCCAGGCAGCCGCTCGCTGGGCATCGGTGGTGAACTCCACCCCTCCGAACACGTGGGGATGACGTCGGACCAGTTTGTCGCAGATTGACCGCGCCACGGCCTCGAAATCGAACAACCCCGACTCCTCGGCCATCCGGGCGTGAAACGCCACCTGCAACAGCAGGTCCCCCAGTTCGTCCCGCAGGTCCGCTATGTCTCCACGGGCGATCGCATCCTCGACCTCGTAGGCTTCTTCGATGGTATAGGGTGCGATCGAGGCGAAATCCTGGCGCAGGTCCCACGGGCAGCCGTTATCAGGATCCCGCAACCGCGCCATCACTTCGATCAGCCGTTGCATCTGTTCCATGCGATTGTTCCCAAATGGTGATGCCCGGATGGGCAGATCAGCAGCTTCAGGCGAGCGGCACCGGCTAGACCCGGACCTGCACCCGGTAGGTCAACACCGCTTCGCCGCGGGCCGGTACCTCCACCTGCCAGGTCGCGGTGCCGGCATCCTCGCGGCGGTGCGGGTGGCTCGATTCGATGATCTGCCACTCTCCGGGCAAAGGTTCCCGCACCGTGACCGTCGCCGGGAACTCCTTGGCGTTGAACAAACGGATTTCGTGCTCCGACTCGTGCTGGTAGCGGTGGGGCGCAGCGGCCGACTGGCGTCGATAGTCGAGCTGCCGCCGCTCCGCGGTCACATCAAACGCATTGCCCAGCTTCAGTTTGACGGGACGCTGTTCCGGCGTGTGATCGATGCGGTCCTCACCGACAAACTGGGCGTTCCCGGCGCTGTCCCGTTTATATACCCGTACGATCCCGTTGGGCAGGGGCAGACCGAGATTGGATTTGGCGTCATTCGTGATACTCAGGAACACCGCCACCTTCGGTTTGTCCGGCTCCCCCGTGATCCGCCCCCCGAAGAAACGTGGCGTGCCTGCGAGGACCAGTTCCCTGCGGGCGGGAACCTGGTCCGCGTCCAGCAGCGACACCTGTTTGGTCTGGTTGTCGGCGATGTCGGTCGGCCGTCCCAGGGTATAGAGGTGATACTCGAACAGACTCTCCTCGCTCATCCCTTGGGCCGCGTCCTCGCTCACCGCCGCCATCAGCATTTCGTTGCGCCGCATTTGCAGTTTGTCGCGCACCTGGTTCACGTCACCTGCCACCAGCTGCAGGCGCGCACCCCGGTAGGCCGCTCCACTACGGTTCGTTACGGTCACCCAGCCCAACAGATCCAGCGCTGAGTCATCCGCGTTGAGTTCGGCCACATAGTCGGCCTGCCAGGAGAGACCGCCACTCAGATAGGAGAGCTCCAGCATTTCGCTGCCGCCAATCCGGCTGTCGAGGTCCAGCACCAGCGTCGGCCGGTCGCGCAGATTGGGCGGAACCCCCTCGAAAATGAGTCGGCCGGGCGGGTTCGTTTCGATCCGGTCGGCGAACCGTACCACCACGCCGTCGTTGGCACTCAGCACCGTGGCGGTCTCGTCGGTGAGTTCGCCGGTAACGGGATTGGTACGGACGAAGCGTACCTCGCGGCCGACGTACTTCTCCAGCAGCGTGCCGGGTGTGAGCAGATCGAAGTTGAAATTCTGTTCCAGCACCGTCACACGGCCCGGCTCTTGCACGGCGCGCAACATGGCGGTCTGCGGCTGCATCCGGCCACTGACCTCCCGAAACTCGAGCGCGAACCGCCCTTCCCGCAGTGCGATCTCCCGGCGATCCTTGATGAGCGCAAGATCCTCGTTATAAATCGTGACCGCCACCTCGCGCTGATCGGCCAGGCCGCTGCGCACCTCCGTACCGCCGGGCGGGGCCTGTTCGGCGCGGCAGCCCGCGGCAAACAGCATCAGACTCAACCCCAGCCAGCACCTTCCGACGCCGCGCCGCGTTCGACCGCCCTGTACCGATGAGTGATTTATCAATTTGCCTGCCCCCATAACCGATCACACTCCCAAATGCAGCCACACTGCCAGTCCCCCGTCCAGCCGCCGCGGTATGTTCCGACATGCGACGCGACGCGGGCAACCGGGCCGGCTCCGACCCGGCCCCGTACAGGCGCCGTGGACCGGCAAACCGGAGTAATTACTTTCTTGACCACTGGATCAAAACCCGGCGTAAACTTCGCCTGCGACGGAGAACCGGCATTCGTCGAAGATCAATAATTCCGCGTCATCGTGGCATATCCGCTCTTCAACCCCGCCGGCCGTCGGTGACCCCCGGATCGAAGGACGTTGTACGTTGTGTCGGTATCGGAGTGGTGTTTACAGCGTGCAATTCCTTGAGGATAGCTTTTCATGAATATCTATGTCGGCAACCTGCCTTATTCGACCACCGATGAGGATCTGCGAGAAATGTTCGCGGCTTTCGGTGAAGTCTCCTCCGCTAACGTCATCATGGATCGGCAGTCCGGCCGCTCCAAAGGCTTCGGATTCGTTGAGATGAGCAACAGTTCGGAAGCGGAATCAGCCATCAACGCGCTGAATGAGTCGTCGATGAACGGTCGCAACATTCGGGTCAATGAAGCCCGTCCCCGCGAGGACCGTCCACGCCGCGACCGCTACTAAAACATCGGGACGGCGGCGCTCGGCGCCGCCGTCCCCGCTGTTTCCCCGGCTGCGTCGTGACACAGCGGCCGGCGGAGTCATCCGACGGTAGCGCGGCCGGGTTGGCCCGGCCGGTTATGCGTGTCTTAGAGTGCGGTGGGGCAATAATCGGCTGAAACCGTACCATTTCCGTGCACCACGACTCAGCCGGCACCGCTCGGGTGCATTGCGGCCGCGGCGCCACGCCGCGAAGCTAACGGTATCCCGACCCGGGATCGACCACTGGCACATCTCCTGCGCAACAATTCCCGTATCCGCATAAGGGGAACGGACACACCGTCGCGTGCAGATCCGGCGCCGCCGAGCGAAATCAAGGGATCAGGGTTCCGGCCCGCCGCCGTGGGTGACTGGTTTGAGAGTCGCCGACCTCACGCCGCGGGGAGTTACACGGAAGAAAAAAACTCGATACTCCTGGCGCGCCCTCACCGACCGGCAGGGGGCCAGCTAGCGAACCACGCCGCGAATCGTGCCTCCACATCAGCCGCGGGGGACCACTGCGGATCGGAAGGGGTGAAGCCATCCCGCGCCTCCCAGGCGGTGACCTCGCGACGGGCGATGTCATACGCCTCGGCAAAGGAGCCGGCGTGCGGCAGGGCCCGTTCGAACAACGCCCGGCCGAAGTAGGTCATCTCCTCGTCGTCACCGCAGCCGAAGGAGTCACGATCCGCGCGGGCGGCGGTGAGCACCAGTGTACGCGGGTCGGCCAGGGAATCAATAAACCCCCCGGAATAACAGGCAGAGACCACCACCGCCCGGCGCGGTATACCGCTTCGCGCCAGAATTTCGCCGAGCCGCCGCGCCGCCAGGTCTTGCAGCGGCAGGTCGGCCAGGTCGACGATCAGCTCATGCTCCCGGGTACCGTGGCTGGTGAGGTAGAGCAGTAGCAGATCCTGATCGCGGTCCATCCGCGCCGCGATCCCCGTCAGGGCCAACTCAAGAGTGGTGGCGGTGGCGAGTGGCGACCGCTCGACGGTGGCGCGGTTGTTGACGAGCAGCAGACTGCGCAGCGACGCGCCGAACCTCTGCTCGAGGTGGTGCTGGGCGAGATGCAGCTCCCGCAGGAAAACATCTTGAGAGCCATCACCCGCCACACCGACAAAGTAGACATCGAGCTTTCCGGGACGCTGCGGCGCCAGCCCCGCAAGCGCCTGGTCCACCCGCTGCTGCTGGGCGATGAGCAGCGACTCGGCGTCCAGGGGCGGGAGTTCATTCTCCTGCCGGGCCTGCCACACGGCGTAGTAGTCGGTCTGCCAATACTGGCCGTAGTTCAACACCAGGCCGGGTAATGCCGTGGTCAGCCCCATGAAAAGCGCCAAGCCGACGCGCCGCTGGAACTCGCAGCGACCGGCAACGGCGGCAATCAACCGCTCGCACGCGAGCAGCGACCAGACCAGCAGAGCGGCAAACTGCAGCCAGTCGCTGCCGGGGGACGCCACACCCTGCGCCTGCAAACTCCAGTGCAGCAGACAGCCGGCGAGGGAGAGCCACAGCGCCGCGGACAGATACAGGGCACCGATCTGCCAGACCAGCGCGGGGCGCTCCAGGGCGCGCGCCACGACGAAGGCAATCAGCAGCACCAGCGCGGCGTACCAGCCGTCCGACTGAACCGCATCGATTTCGAATCGACGCGGCGGCGCGGCG
>JAYZWP010000357.1:0-3391 GCA_036142245.1 Pseudomonadota bacterium
TGGCGAATCCGTTTCAATCGCCAAAAGGAAACACCCGCGATCCGGTCGGAAAAGCCATAACAATCATTGTTATGTTCCGTATGCTCAGCAACTTCCTCCCCCCGGCATCGGCGATTCTGACAACCCGCGTTCGCTCTCTTAGTGAAGATATCACTTCTCAATGAAGACCTGCCACAGCCGGCGCGAAACCGAGCAGAAGGCCATTCAAGGCTGATTTGCGAGACGCACCGTACGCCGCGACTGGTCGTCACGCCAGAGGATCGCCGAACCGGCAAAAATAGAGATTTGTCAAACGGTAGTGAAAACCGGTGTTTCTACTGAAGCGTCGACTGATCTTTCGCTTAGGCCGAACTTCCTCGCTAAAGGCAGATGCGATCGTGATAGTTTGGCTTCACCGATCAGCGTTTCCCAGTGGCGCACTTCGACCCAGCGACCAGACACTCGGATAGCGCCTTGTCTGGATAAAGTCGAGAAGGCTCGACTCACGGTCTCACCAGCCAGAAATAGGAAATTACCTATGTCCTGGCGCGACAATGGAAGGGAATAGCTGAGTTGCGGAACAGAGACCGAACCCAGCATCTCCGCTACAAGAACGATGAGTAAAGCGCCTCGCTCGGCCGGGACAGGACGGGAAACGGCCAGAAGCTGACGCTGTTGAAGCAGCACAGTCTCTCCGATCCATCCGAACAGGCGCCGATAAAGGTCCGGTTGGCCCGACAACCTGTCGAGGGTAAGCGGAGAAAGCCAGCACAACGAAAGTCTGTCCAGGGCCTGGGCGGTAACTTCGTGCCGGTTCCGGGCAAGCCCATCCACCCCTATCAGCCCACCAGCCAGATGAAGTCCGACAATTCTTTCTCGCCCGTCCGGATCGATCACCGTCGATTTAGCGCCACCGCTGCGCACGATATAAAGGCCGCTGAAACGTGCCGTGGCGGCAAACAGCGTTGTTCCCTCCGCCACCGGACGTCGATGCGCCATGAATGGCTGAAGTCGTCGAATCTGCGCCGTGTCGAGGCCCGCTGGCAGACAACGATCCCGACGCCAGCAGGCGTGACAGCCGTTATCCTCTACGGTATCCATCTTGCTGCGATATCCGTCCAAGAGGATGACCAGATCCCGACGGGAAGACGAACCGGCATCACTGAGGCGACCAGGGGCACCACTTACCAATCCGCGCTACTAAAAGCTCGCCGAGGCGTTTGGGGACCTGTTGCTGTGAACCCCGGGCGGACACTGGAAAAACAAGCTGTCTTGAGCAAGCGGATTGTCGATTCTGGAGATAGGTACCGTCACCGCAAACCGGGAGCCTCGGTCTGGAATCGAGGTCACTTCTAGCGGGTGCGACAGTAGGCGGGCAGCACGTACGGCACTCGCAAGCCCGAGTCCCGATCCGCGCGTCTCGGCCACCCGGGAAGAATCGGGGGCACCGCGGAAATTCCCGGCAAAGATCTCTCCCCGCGCCTCGGACGGAATACCGATACCGGTATCCCAAACCTCGATTCTCAAATTCCGTCCCCGTCGCCGACAGCCGATCAGGACACCGCCGTGAAGGGTGTACCGCACAGCGTTAGCGACAAAGTTAGCCAGAATCCGCCGCAGCAGACCTGGATGACTGCAAACCGAGTAGGCGGTCGGCAACACCCGTAATGACAAGCCCTTTTGCTGAGCGACCATCGCATTCTCCTGCACGATGGCGTCGATCAAAGGCTGGACCGGAAATTCCTCCCCTGACACGTCCCGGTAATCATCGGCCATTGCCAACGTATCGAGGATCGACTCCACGCCCGCCAGCGCATCACGCATGCGACGTAGAATCGCCTCCCCCCTGGGACCGCTCACCTCCCGATACAGTTCTGCCATGTACAGATAGAGTGCTTGCAGCGGCTGTCGTAGGTCATGCACACACGTAGCCATCATCAGCGCTTCGGGGTCCTTCGGAGCAACCCTGTTCTGTCCAGCCGCGCGGTGCTTCGGTCTGGCAACTGTCTTGTCTTGCCGTCGCCATAGCGGTGGGCTGTCCGGAATTTGACCGGTCGTCTTCTCGGACATGCTGTCCCTGGGCACACTGTTTCCCAGCAACGAATTGAGCAACGGAAAATCTCGCGGCAGGTCTTCCTGGAATAGGACTCCCACCCCATCGGCAGCGCGGTGTACCACGATTCCGCGCAGCGATGTCTCGCGGCCTTTGCAGATCAGCCGCAGCGTGACCGAGTCGTTGACGCACAGCGGCATCGACCGCGATTCGACGAAGGCGCCACCCAAACTTATGTTTCGGACGGTGTCCCAGATCGGGAGAGTGTCATTGGCCGCGAGCAGCCCCGGCAGCACCGGACTCAGTCGTGCGCCGAGACGCCGATTGTGGGCCCCATCGTTCGGCCGTGAGCGGCGCTGCCATCCGGAGCAATGCTGCGCTGGGATGCCCGACCAGGCATCCCGTGGCGCGGCGGAAGACTTGCTATCCCGCCCCATCAGACGATCCCAGATCCGCCCAGTCGGGCACATACTCGGTGTAGCGAACGGATTCCACCTGGCGCCGCTCGACCCTGAATGACCTGGCCTGCTCCGAAACAGGCAAATCCCAGGCATCGTAGGTGTCGGATTGCCGGGATTCTGCGGCTGCCGCTCGGGCTACACTGGGTAGCCGAGAAAGCCGATCCTTCGGCGGGTGCTGCATAACTCACCCCCATCTCAGAGCAACCCTCAGACGCGCTGAGAAACTGCCCATCTATTTTTTAGTGGCGGCTCTGCCTAAAAAAAAGCAGGCCAAACGGGAGCCATTCAGGTTCTCAAGTCGCCGAGGGCGTTGTCCACTCGTTCAGTTGCCTAGGCAATGCTGCCTAGGCCGGCAACCTATCGGCCGATCGTCGGACGAGGCAACGACCGTTGCGTGACGGTTTGGTTTGCTGCCTTCACCGGCAGCCCGGGTCGATGGCGGAAACCAGCTGCCACGCGGCACGCGTCACCGGCACATCGATGCCGTGCCGCTGCGCCAGCCGCACGACGTGTCCCAGGGTTTCGTCCACTTCCAAACGCTTGCCCTTGTCCAGATCCTGCAGGGTCGACATACGGTGGTTCGGGGCAGCGGCACGCAGTTTCTCCCCCATGGCAGTGACCAGGGCGACGCCCTGTTCGTCCGAGCCGGCGATGATGGTCCGCGCCGGCAGCGGACCGCTGTCGTCGAGCGTGATGCGCTGCGCTGCGGCGACAGCCCCGACCTCCCGCACCATGGCCACGGCAAAGGCGGCAGCTTGAGGGTCGGCGCAGAACTGACCCGACGGCAGACGCGTGAGCACCGACAACGCCATCATCGGGCACCACGCGACGAACTTGGACCACTCGCCCGCCGCCACCGCCTCATCCACCAGTCCCGCGATGCCGGCCCGCTTCAGCG
>JAYZWP010000358.1:0-6159 GCA_036142245.1 Pseudomonadota bacterium
ACCTTGTGGGCGTGACTCGCTTTGCCGAGCATGCGGATATTGGCGCCGGCACAGAAGATCCGCTCCTTGCCGGACGTCAGCACCACGCTGCGCACCTCCGGGTGCTCGAACCGCAGCCGCTGTACGGCGTCGTAGAGTTCGATGTCCACGCCCAGGTCGTAGGAGTTGAGCTTCAGTTCATAGCCCTCCATCAACCCGCCGTCCTCCCTGACATCCATCGCCAGGGTGGCGACCGGGCCGTCGATGCTCAGGTGCCAGTGCCGGTAATGCTGCGGGCTGGTTCGAAAATCGATCATGCTGGATTGATAAGCGCGCTGGCCGCGCGTTGCGGGACAGGTGGATGACGAACCATTCTAAAGGAGCCCGTTCACTGTCAATCGCCGAATTCTCATCAGGCCCGGGGAGCGAGTTCCCGGGCAAGCGTGCCGGCGCGGTCGTGTCGGTTACCTATAATCGGGGTCGCAAACCGGGATCCCCCTCCACTTGCCGGAGACTGACATGCTGCGATTTCTCGATAAGAAGCTCACTCTGCCGACCGCCGACGAGGCCCTGCCGGGACGCGCAGAGCCGATGCCGGTAGCGGCGGCCCATGTCGTGAATGGTCATCCGCTGACCCCTCCTTTCCCCGACGGTAGTGCGCAAGCGCTGTTCGGTCTGGGGTGCTTCTGGGGCGCGGAACGCAAGTTCTGGCAAACGCCGGGGGTTTACACCACTGCCGTGGGCTACGCCGGGGGCGTCACGCCCAATCCCCTCTACGAAGAAGTGTGCAGCGGGCTCACCGGACATAACGAAGTGGTGCTGGTTGTCTTCGATCCCGCGGAGGTGAGCTACGAGCAGTTGCTGCGGGTGTTCTGGGAGGCTCACGACCCCACCCAGGGGATGCGCCAGGGTAACGATGTCGGTACCCAGTACCGCTCGGGCATCTACTGCTTTGACGCGGCTCAACTGGCGGCGGCGCAGCGCTCCCGCGAGGCGTACCAAAAGGCGCTGGCGGCGGTCGGCTACGGTGACATCACCACCGAGATCCTGGAGGCCCCCAGGTTTTACTACGCGGAGGAGTATCACCAGCAGTATCTGGCAAAAAACCCCGCCGGCTACTGCGGTCTGGGCGGTACCGGGGTCGCCTGTTCGGCCTGAGTGCGCAGGATCCGGGCCGGGGGGTCGCCATCCGGTACTCCTCACGGTAGGGGCCACGGACACGCTGTGCAACGCTCGCCCGCCTGTCCAGCGGAGGTGGTTCCCGGCAATTGAGCGGGCCGCCGGATTTCGGGCCGGCGCCAGGGTGGGGCGGAAGCTCAGCGGCCCGGCGGGCGACCGGGCCGGATTCGGGACAGTCTGTCGAGGCCCCGCATCTAAGCGGCGCTGCAGGCGCCCATGTAGGCTTCGAGCCGTTCCCGTGTGGTGTCCGGAATCGGCACCGATTTGACCGCGACGTTGTCCACCATCGACGACACGATGGTGGCGCGGAATTTCTCCTCACCCGATGCACCGAAGCCGGTGAAGCCGTAATGGATGGTGGAGCGGCCCAGTTTGTGTACCCGCACCTCGATCTCGAGCGGATCGCCGGTGCGCAGCGGGCCGAGGAAGTCGATGTCGATATGGACCATCGGGGCGCCGATCTGCTGTTCGAAGATCATCTCGTGCCAGTCGATGCCCAGCACGTCCGACCAGAAAAACTGCATCGCCTCGAAGCAGAAATCGAGGAACCGGGGCGTGAACACCATGCCGGCGGGGTCGTTCTCTCCCCAGAGAATGCGTCGGCGGTGGCGGAACGGGGCGCGGCTGTGCGTCATTGCGTTGTGTCCCGTACTGGGTTTCTGGAGGCCGGCCGGACGGCTGCCCGGCGCACGCGGTCGGATCGACTTCAAACCGGGCGATGGTCCCGGATCAGCGTCAGGAACTCCGCGCGGGTCGGTGTGCTTTCGCGGAAATGACCCAGCATCACCGACGTGGTCATCACCGAATTCTGTTTCTCCACGCCGCGCATCATCATGCACAGGTGTTTGGCCTCGATCACCACGGCCACGCCCGCCGCGTCGGTCACGGTCTGAATGCTGTCGGCGATCTCGCGGGTGAGCTTTTCCTGGATCTGCAGCCGCCGCGCGAACATGTCGACGATACGCGCCACCTTGGACAGTCCCAGTACCCGGCCGCGCGGCAGATAGGCGACGTGACACTTGCCGATGAACGGCAGCAAATGATGTTCGCACAGGGAGTAGAGCTCGATGTCCTTGACCAGGACCATCTCGTCGGTGTCCGCTTCGAAAATGGCGCCGTTGACGATCTGGTCCAGCGTCTCGCCATAACCCCGCGTCAAGAACGCCATCGCCTTGGCGGCACGTTTCGGCGTGTCAACCAACCCTTCGCGTTTCAGATTCTCCCCCACGGCGGCGATGATCGCCGCGTAATGTTCTTCCATGATCGTTCCGTATCCCCAGGTGTTTTCCGGGCCCCACGCATTCACAGGTGCCGCACGCCGGGTGCCGATTTTACCGACGCCATGCCCGGCGCGGTCATAATGCGGGCGACCCAAGCCGTTGCCGTAGCCGAGAGAGTCATTGGGGACACATCGCAAACCCGCAGAGCCACCCGTTCATCTCAACCTCAACGTGAGGGGGTTGGGACCCTCGGCGACACTGGCCATCAACGAACGCAGCGCCGCCCTGCAGGCGCAAGGTCGCCAGGTGTTCCGCTTCGGCCTGGGGCAGTCTCCCTTCCCGGTGCCGCAGGTGGTGGTCGAGGAGTTGAAGGTCAACGCCCACCAGAAGGATTACCTGCCGGTCAAAGGGCTCTGGCGGTTGCGTCAGGCGGTGGCGGACCACCACCGCCGCATCAACGGTATCGATCGCAGCGCCGAGGATGTGCTGATCGGTCCGGGCTCCAAGGAGTTGATGTTCATCCTGCAGCTGGTGTACTACGGCGATCTGGTGATCCCAACCCCGAGCTGGGTCTCCTATGCCCCGCAGGCGCACATCATCGGCCGGCAGATCCGCTGGGTGCCAACCCGGCCGGAACACGATTGGCGGCTGACTCCCGAGGAGCTCGATAACCTCTGTCGTGAAGACCCGGACAGGCCGCGCATCGTGGTGTTGAATTACCCGTCCAACCCCACCGGCGACACCTACACCACCGACGAACTGCGGGCGCTGGCGCGGGTCGCGCGCCGCTATCGGGTGGTGCTGTTGTCCGACGAGATCTACGGCCTCACGCACCACCGCGGGCAGCATGTGTCGGTGGCGCGCTTCTACCCCGAAGGGACCATCATCAGCAGCGGCCTGTCGAAGTGGTGTGGCGCCGGGGGCTGGCGCATCGGTACTTTCGACTTTCCCGCCGCACTGCGCTGGCTGCTGGATGCCATGGCGGTCGTGGCGAGCGAGACCTTCACCTCCACCAGCGCGCCCATCCAGTATGCCGCGGTGCGCGCTTTTGATGGCGGGCTTGAGATCGAGCGCTATCTGGCGCTGTCGCGCAGGGTGCTGCGGGCGCTCGGCAGACACTGCTGGCGGGAGCTGAAATCCGCCGGGGTGGCTGTATGCGAACCGCGCGGCGGGTTCTATCTGTTTCCCGATTTCAGTGCCTTTCGCGACCGGCTGCGCGGGCGCGGCATCACCGACTCGCAGCAGCTCTGCGAGCGGTTGCTCGAGGAGACCGGGGTTGCGACGCTGCCGGGGAGCTGTTTCGGGCGTCCGGACACGGAACTGACCGCGCGTATCGCCTATGTCGATTTCGACGGCGCGCGGGCACTGGTCGCGGCCGACGCGGTGCCGGCGCATGAGGATCTGGACAGTGATTTTCTGAACACCCACTGTGGCAATGTCACCCGGGGCATCCAGCGGATAACGGCGTGGCTCGGAGATTCGGGGTCCGACCGGCCAGGCTGAAGAGCCCTCCTCCTGCGGTTGGAAGCCGCCGGTCCGGGCGCGGCCGGGCGCTGGTGTTCCCGCGCCCGGGGGGCGCGCAATGGATGGCGCGGCGTTCGGCCGGATGGGCGCTGTGCTGTCTGGCGGCGCTTGCCGGCTGTGCCGGCACGCCGTCTTCGCAGCCCGACCCGGCCCGCGTGGCCGAGTTGCGAGAGGAGCAGCTGCAGGCGGCGCTGACAGGCTGGCTTGCGGACCGCGCGCGGCTGCAAAGGGTGGCTTACCGTCTGTTCGGCGCGAATGCCGCCGTCTGCGGGGCGTCGGTGTCCAATCTCCCGGAAGCGCTGTGGCTCACCCGGCGGGATTTCCCGGAGCCGCTACGCCGCGTGGCTGAGGACAGCGGGTACAGCGACCTGCCCCGGGTGGTGGCGCTCCTGGGGAATGCTCAGGCCGGTGGTGCAACGACCATCCGGGCGGGGGACGTCATCGTCGCGGTAATGGGTCATCGGTTGCTGTCATCGCGGCGCGCGGACCGCCAATTGACGGAACGGTTGGCGGCGTTCGAACCGCCGGCCAGTGACGCCTTGATGCTCTCGGTGCAGCGTGCGCAGCGGCAGATCGAGGTGCCGCTGTCCGTGAGGCGCGGGTGTCGGTTCGATCTGAAGCTGGCGCGGGCGGATGCCATCAATGCCTACGCCGACGGTTCGGGTATCTCGGTTACCCGGGGGATGATGCGCTTCGTGGTGAACGATGACGAACTGGCGTTCGTCATCGCCCATGAGATGGCCCACAACCTGACCCACTCGCTGCCGAAGCGGCTGCTCGCCGGGCTGAGCGAACGGTTCGCGGTCGTGGGAGGCGCTGTCTATCGCGCCGCGACCCTCGGGCGTTTGGCACCGTTGGCCCCGCGCACCTATGCACAAGTACTGGAGGTGCAGGCGGACCATCTGGCGCTGCGGTACCTGCGTGCCGCCGATTACGATACGGCCGCCGTGGTCGATTTCTGGCGCCGTCTGGGCGCGCTGCATCCGCGTTCGGTGGCGCCCGGTTACGTCCACTCCCATCCGACCTCGCCGGAACGGCTGGCGCGGCTGGAGCAGCAGTTGCTGACGTCCGAGCAGGCTGTTCCGCGTTGACCGGCGGCAGGGCTAAGCCGGTGCGCCTGGGAGCACCCGGTGTTTCTGCAGGAGTGCCACCAGCTCCCCGTCGACGTAGGGTTTCTGCACGAATCCGGTCGCCCCGATGGTGGCGAACCGGCGGGCGGCATAGCGTTCGTTGAAACCGCTGGCGATCAGCAGCACGATGCCGGCGTTGGCTTGCCGGATCAGCCACGCGTCCTGGGCAAGATGGGGGGCTCCGGTGGCGTGGCACAGCATCACGGCCGCATAACCCTGCGGGTTGTCCTGCAAGGCGCGCACCGCCTCGTGGGTGTCCAGTGCCGGCACGATCTCGATGCCGATCCCGGCGGCAATCTCCCGAAGCTGGTCCAGGTCCTCGGCCTCCGGTTCCGCGACCAGCACCCGAGGTGGTGTGCCGGGGTGACGCGCGGCGGTGGCGACCGGGATCCGCGGCGCCGGTAGCAGCAGCGCCGCGCCGGGCGTCTGTTGTTCCGGCCTGGACAGTAACAGGATGCCGTCGTGCAGCTGCGTGAAGCCGCTCAGCACGCCGATGTCGAACGCCGCCGCGTCGGCCTGCTGCGGGGGGCTGCGGCGTCGGCCCGCGCCGGCAACCTGAACAAACTGGTAGCGCCCGGGTGCGCCGGTTGCCCCGGCGTGGGCCTGGGTCAGCGCTTCAGCGTCGAAGCGTCCCTGACCGGTCGTTACGTGCAGACGTGCTGCCTCATCGTCCAGATCCCGACCCACCAGGCGCAACAACGAGCGCAGCGCGAGGCGCCAGGCCGCCGGGTCGACGGCGACTTCCGGCAGGTCGCGCGCCAGATGCCATTCCAGCGCTTTGGGTGCCATTTCGATTTCCAGGGCCGCGGCGAGTGGGTCGAGCAGGTCGTTCAGGCGGACGCTGCGGGGAGTCACCGGGTACGTTCTGCCAAGCAGGGCAAGCTGCCGGCCGAGGTCGTCGCCACGCCGGGCGTGCAGTTCGAGTTCGCGTAGCAGGCGTCGCACGGCGGGGTCGGAGGTGGCGTCCGCCGCGCCGCGGGCGAGTTGCGACAGCAGGTCGAAGCGCTTCGTCACTTCCCCCTCGACGTGGGCCGCGATACGCGCTGCGCCCCGCACTTCTGCCGCCTGGGTGATGCCGGACCCGGTAACCGGGTGCCGCTGCGTGGCGGTCGGCAGCGGGGGGTGCG
>JAYZWP010000359.1:0-2524 GCA_036142245.1 Pseudomonadota bacterium
CGTGTCCCGTTGGATGACCGGTTTCGCAATAGGGAGAAATCACCATGTCGATAACCATCGGCGCCCGCCGGGCGTCTGCCATAACCGCGCTGGCGGCGCTGCTCGGCACCGTCCCCGCCATCGCGAACACCGATCACGAAGAGCTACGCGCCCTGCGCGCTCAGGTGGGCCTGTTGCTGGATCGCATCGAACGGCTCGAGGCGCAGCAAAACGAAAGCAGCGCCCAACAGCAGGCGCTGGCGCAGCAGCAGGAAGTCATCGCCGAGGCGGTGGAATCCGGTGCCGGCAGCGACCCGCTGCTGGAGTGGGCCCGCAAGACGCAGTTCGGTGCCTACGGTGAGGTGCACATGAACCAACTCGAAAGCAAGGACCAGATCGACTACCACCGCTTCGTGCTGTACATGAACCACCAGTTCAACGATGACCTGCGTTTCTTCTCCGAGCTGGAGTTGGAGCACTCCCTCGCGGGTGACGGCCAGCCCGGTGAAGTGGAGCTGGAGCAGGCGTTCATCGAGTACGACCTGAATGAACAGCACCGCGCCAAGGGCGGTCTGTTTCTGATTCCCGTCGGCATCCTCAACGAAACCCACGAGCCGGACACCTTCTACGGTGTGGAGCGTAACAACGTGGAGGCCGCCATCATCCCCACCACCTGGTGGGAAGCCGGTGCCGGCTTGTCGGGCGAACTCGCCCAAGGCTTTCAATATGACTTGGCCATCCACTCGGGTCTCGACGTCACCGATGGAGGCAAGGATCCTTCGGGGGGCGCCATTCGCGGCGGTCGGCAAAAGGTCGCGAACGCGCTGGCCGACGACCCTGCTTACACCGCGCGGCTAAAATACACCGGCATGCCGGGGCTGGAAGTTGCCGGGACGGTGCAGCTCCAGGAGGACATCACCCAGAGCGATCCGGCCAGCGACGACGCGGGCGCGGTTCTGCTTGAAACCCACGTCGTCTACAACCGCGGTCCGTTCGGTCTGCGCGCGCTTTATGCCGCCTGGGACATCGACGGTGATGAGTTCGAAATGATGAACACCGATAAGCAGGAGGGTTGGTACGTCGAGCCGTCCTGGCGGTTCAATGACAAATTCGGCGTCTTTACCCGCTACAGCGAGTGGGATAATGCGGCTGGCGGTGGCGGCAACTCTGTAATGGAACGCTTCGACATTGGTTTCAACTGGTGGCTTCACCCCAACGTCGTGGTCAAGTTCGACTGGACCGATCTTGAAAATCCCACCGGACCCGATGACGACGGTTTCAACATCGGCCTCGGCTACTCCTTCAACTGAGCAGATGGCATCAGGCCGCCGGGCGGTTCCCCGAACCGCCTGGCGGCTTGTCGCGTTCCTCGCCTGTCTGCTCCTGGGGGCGACGCCGCCGCTTGCGGCCCGCGGCACTTATCAGACACCGGAGGATTTCGTTGCCGAGGCGTTCGGCGGGGAGCCGCCACCGGCCGAGAAGCTCTGGTTGCGCGGTGACCTCCAGTCGACGATCGAACAGATTCTCGGTCGCCCCTACGGCAAGCTGCGCCTGACCTATTGGCTCAAAGCCGACCGCAGCGCCTGGATTCTGGAGGAGATCGGCAAGGAGGAGCTGATCACCACCGGGTTCGTTGTGGGATCCGGGGGTATTGAACGGGTTAGAGTGCTCATCTTCAGGGAAAGCCGCGGCTTCGAGGTGCGCTACCCGGCGTTCACCCGGCAGTTCGAAGGCGCGCATTTGGCAACGGACTCGAAACTGGACCGCCATATCGACGGCATCTCGGGCGCAACCCTCTCGGTCGCCGCCCTCACCAAACTGGCTCGACTCGCGTTACTTTTGCACCAGCATGTCACGTCCCCGCAAACGGAACCTTAGTCGCGCGCGGGATTCATGGGCTTGGCGGCTGCATCTGTGGGCAGGTCTGGCCGCCGCCGGCGTGTTGATGGTGATCGCCGCCACCGGCGTGCTGCTCAACCATACCGAAACGCTCGCCCTCGACGAGCGCTTCGTGTCTTCCGACCGGTTGCACCGCTGGTACGGTCTGCCTGAGCCGGAAATCCGGGTTTCCCGAGCGGCGGAATCTGGCTTGGTGGCTCAGGTCGAGGACCGGCTGTACGCTGCGGACCGCTCCTATCCCAGCGACGGTACCCTTCTGGGCGCGGTATCCCTGCCCGACGCCACCCTGCTCATCGCGACCGACGAGCGGTTATTGCTGCTGCAATCCTCGGGTGATCTGATCGATGAATTGCCGCTCCCGTCGCTGCAGAGCGCAAAGCCCGCCGCGGCATTTTTCGACGCGTCCGACACCATCTACATCGTGGCCGCAGACCGGACGTTCTCCACCAGCACCGAATTCACCGGCTGGAAGGAGGAGACCACGCTCCCGACGGGTCTGCGCCAACTGACGACCCGTGCCGCGGAGCCGGGTGAAGCGCGCGAAATCCGACCCCGCTACTATGCGCGGGCGCTGTCCGTCGAGCGGGTCCTGCTGGATCTGCACAGCGGTCGGCTGTTTGGCGCTTTCGGCGTGCTCCTGTTCGAC
>JAYZWP010000360.1:0-3825 GCA_036142245.1 Pseudomonadota bacterium
GAACACCGCGGGGCGGTTCCGCGGCGAGAATTTCGATGCTGGCATCCGCCGCCCGCGCCGCGAAGACCCACCAGTCACCGCCATGGAATTCGCCGGTGGGATCACCGTCAACCACCGAAAACTCGACCACCACACCGTGTTCCAGAAACAGCCGGGTGCCATCGTCCGGGACCGGCACAACGCCATCGCCGGAGGCGTCCAGGTTGAAATAGGTCGAGCCGTCCTCACGCTTCACTTCGCCGGACTGATCCCAGCGCCGGATGCGCACCCGCAGTTCCGGGGCCGGCTCGCCCGAACCGTCGACCGGGAAGTCCCCCGCCGCCAGCGGGTTTTCCAGCTCGATGGTCCGGGTCGCGTCATCGACCCCGCCGCCCAGCTTGATCCGGCGCATGATTCCCGGCTCGCCGTTCAGCTCCCGCACCTCGTCGATGATCTCGATCCAGTCGCCGTCGCCGAAGCGCAGCACGTCGTCCTTGCCGGTGCTCTCCACCACCAGCCGGTTCAGTTCCGGGATCGCCAGCACCCGCGTCGCCACGGTCGCGTTGTCGCGGGACCACTTGAAGGTCGCGGTTCCGCCCGGTCCCCGGTCGTGAATCTCGACCCGGTAGAGCTGATTCTCCAGGCCGCGGTAACCGGAGCCCGGCGGTACCGCACAGGGATCCGGCTCGTCCGGCGGATCGGCCGTGTCGGTGGTCAGACGCCCGGCGCTGGGGCGTGTCTCCTCGAGCCAGTTCGGGATCTCCTCGTCCGGCGTCGAACAGGTGATATCACCGACATCCGCCAGCAGCCTGACCTGCCAGACGGTCTGGAGCCGTCCGGTGGTGTCGACCCCGACCGCCGGCTCGATCAGTTCGGGGGCCTGCACCGGGCTGATTTCGCGCTGCCAGACATCCAGGTACACCAGATGGGGCCCGGCCGATTCCGGCAGCGCCGGCGGCTCCGGCAAGTAGGGCTGCTCGAAATAGTCGATCGGCTCTGCGCCGTGCTCTTCCGCCAGACGGGGGTCCCAAACCGCATCGCCGGTGCCGTGGTTCTCGGCCAGCAACCCGTCAACATAGATGCGGCCCCGGCCGATGGTCAGCCCGCCGCCGGCCGCCTGGATAAGAAAACCGTCCGGCGTTTCCCGCGGCACCACCGCCCTGCCCAGGGTATCGAGAGTGCCGGCCTGCAGGCGCCGCGCCACCTGGGCGACCCACTCGTTCCAGTCGGCATCGAGCTGCACCCGCCCCTGCTGCATCACCACGCCGAGAAAATCCCGGTGGGCGTCAAAGGTGATTCGACTCAGATCTAGGCTCATGAGGATTCCTCAGGATTCGAAGAAGATGCCGGCCTGCAGACCGACCCGCAGGTATTCGCGCAACCGTATCCGCAGATTGGTTTCCCGCTGCGGGGCTTCGAGATGGTGGAACACTCCCATCTCGCTTTCGTTATCCGCCCCGCGACAAATCGCCGCCGGCGTGCGGCTGGTGAGCTGGCAGTAAGCCGGGGTGCCGTACCGCAGTGACGTGAAATGGGGTGCGATGCGGAACGCGGCAGCGTCGCTGTCCGGCTGGCAGCGGTACCGCGCCGGAGTGATCGCCTTCCAGGGAACGAACGAAAATCGCACGCAGCCGACCTGTTTGCGTTCGCACCGGACCGGCACCGTCCAGCTGTCGGCCGGCGCCAGCTCCGCCAGCAGAATGGCGTTGGAAATCAGGTCGAACTGCTGGGCGTTCACCTTGCCGATCACGGTGCTGGAGACGGCCGAGAACGCGCCGCCGGCACTCGCGTCATCCGGCGCGGCGTAGGCAACCTGCGCCGGTCCGGTGGCGTCGATGACGCTGCCGGTTGCGAAAAATTGCGCCCGTTCATGACAGCGTACCGCGCCGATAATGCTGCGCTCCACCCGCACCTCGGTATCCGCCAGCTCCTGCACCAGGCTCGCTACCGAGCCATCCCGCGGCGAACCGTCCGCGTTCAGGCCAAGGCCCGGTACCAGAGTGCAGTCCCGCAGGGAGAGGCGGGTCAGCGCATTACCGCCGCTGTCGGGCACCCGCACCTGATCCCCGGTCACCACGAGGCCATCCAGGGTCACGCCGCTGCCGGCGCCCCCGGAAACCGTCAGGGGGGCCGACAACACCAGGACCGGTCGACACCCGTTGTCCGCCCGCAGCGTCATCTCGCCGCCGGCCGCGACCGCGATATCGAGATTCTCCTCGTAGCGGCCGCTGTCGCTGATCACGATAACGCCGCTGCCGCCCAGCGCCGCGAGCGCCTGGGCAATGGTCGGCTGATCTCCGGGCACCCGGATGTCCGCATCGCTGTCGCCGCGTTCGTACTCGCCGCCGCCGATCGCCGCGCTGAATCCTTCGTGCCAGGTCACCAGAACCTGTGCGGGGTCCGGCGCCTGCGCCGGCAGGGCGACCCGACCGAGCACCGGATCGACGGCATAAACACCAGCGGGAGGCGGCACGTGCGCCCAGTCGGGGCCGTCATCGCTGAGGTTGCAGATGGCGATGGCATCCCGTTCGACCGGCGCGTCGTCCACCCAGAGCATCAGGCTGGGGTTCGGGTTGTCCACCGCCATTCCTGCCCCGGGGCGATCACCGTAATAGCGCGCCAGATGGCGGGCGGTGCCGCGGCGCGACAGCGGCTCCGGCACGTTGACCGGCTCCGCCAGATGGGTGATCTCGTCTTCCGCCACGGGTCGGTGGTAGAGCGGCAGGTCGTGACCGAGGGGGCTCACCCGGTAGCGCCGCTCCGCGACCCGAACCGCCGGGGTGCGGCTGCGGGCGTAGGCATCAATCCGCCACAGGAACAAGCCGACATTCGGAATGTTGTGCCGCCCGCGCCCCGACTCGATGCGCCGCACGTCGACCGTCCTGCTGACCGGCTCGAACGCCGTTCCCATCCGCTCCAGCGCCGTCACATCCCGCAGATTCGCCATGCCCAGGCAGTGGGGCCTTGGATGGTTCATGTACTGCGTGGCCGCCAGGCGTTCGAAAAACTCCACCACCCGGGCGTGCCAACCGGTGACGTCCCGCGCCAGCTGCTCCAGCACCAGCGCCGTGCCCTTGCGGCGACGCAGGGCAATGGTATGCGCCACCTCCGCACGCGGGCTGGCGACGGCGGGCACGCTGCCGTGGAGGCTCTCGTAGCTGATCAGATCACCGATATAGGGAATCACCCAGGGTGCGCAGGTCTCGATGAACAGGTCGTCGTAGAGCTGCTCCAGGTTCTCCTCCACCACGCCGATCTGCTCGGCCAGAACGGCGACCAACTCCTCCAGTGGGCCACGTTCCAGCCCCTCCATCTCGGCGAGCCGGGCGTCGCGCAGGCGGTGCACCGCCGGCAGCAGTTCATACAGGGTGCGCGCGTCAAAGCTCATGCCATCACCTCGATCCCCAGCGGGGCGTCCGCCAGGGTCAGCAGCTCCGCTGCGACCGGCACCCCGGTGGGCGAGGCCGGCGGCAGCGACGCGGTCAGCCGGAACTGCCGCGACGGCGACACGCCGGGTCCGTCGTGATAGAGCGCCAGCACCTTCGCCGCGGTGACGCCGGCCACGTTGTGGGCGAGCGCGGAGACCTCATCCAGGGTCACCGGCTGACCGAAAGTCCGCGCGCGGAAACCGAAACCGTCGCGTAGCGCCTGCTCCACCGCCGCCAGCACGGCATCGGTTTCGTATTCGGGGGCCACCTTTACGGCCAGTTCAACCCGGAAGTGGACCGGCCGGTGGTCGACCACCCGCAGCGGGACCAGCGGATCGCCGTACCGACGCAGCGCCGCGACCAGATTGCCGTAAGTATCCGAAGACTGAGGCAGCGCGGCGCCGCCGATGCCGGCCAC
>JAYZWP010000361.1:0-7069 GCA_036142245.1 Pseudomonadota bacterium
GGGCGGTTATTGTGGCGACCCCCCGCAGCGGCGGCAAGGGCGCCCGGCGATCGCGCCGCGGCACCGGGCTAGAATGTCGCCGCCTATCCCTGTGCGTGCGACACCATGACCGACCTCTCACCCGACGCCCGGGCGACGGCCCGGGCGCTGCTGGACTTCATCGACGCCAGCCCCTCACCCTGGCACGCCGTGGCAACCGCGAGCCGCGAACTGGACGACGCCGGCTTCTCCTGCCTGCGGGAAGACTCGGCCTGGCGTCTGGAGCCCGGGGGCGGCTACTACGTCATCCGCGATGAATCCTCCCTGATCGCCTTTCGCCTCGGCGACGACACGGCGGCAGGGTTCCGTTTCGTCGGCGCCCATACCGATTCCCCGGGGCTTCGGGTAAAGCCTTCCGGGGCACAAGCGTCCGGCGGCCTGCTGCGGCTCGGCGTGGAGGTGTACGGTTCGCCGATCCTCGCCACCTTTACCGACCGGGATCTGAGCCTCGCCGGGCGGGTCAGCCTGCGCGGCAGCGGGCCGCTGGAGGTCGAATCCCGGCTGGTGCGTTTCGAAACGCCGCTGGTCCGCATCCCGAATCTGGCCATCCACATGAATCGCACCGTGAACAGCGACGGGTTGAAGCTCGACCCGCAGACCCAGCTACCGCCCCTGCTGGAACGGGTAGCGGAGGATCTACCGGAGCAGAACCGGCTTCGGTCGCTGCTGGCACGACGCCTGGGATGCGATCCGCGGGCTCTGCTCGCCTGGGAACTGCACCTCTACGACACCCAGCCGGGGAGTTTTTTCGGCCCGTCCGACGAATTCATCGCCAACAGCCAACTCGACAACCTCGCTTCCTGCCACGCGGCTGTCACCGCGCTGACCACCATGCAGCAGCCGGCGCACGCCACCGCCGTGTGTGCTCTGTTCGATCACGAAGAAGTCGGCAGCGTCAGCGCCAAGGGGGCGGACGGCAGTTTTCTCGCCGACGTGGTGGAGCGCATCGCGCTGGCGCGCAGCGTGAGCCGCGAAACGCACCTGCGCGCCCTGGCAGCGAGCTTTTTCATCAGTGCCGACATGGCGCATGCCCACCATCCGGCCTACCCCGACAGCTACGACAGCGACAACGCCCCCTGCGTGAACGGTGGGCCGGTGGTCAAGATCAACGCCTCGCAGCGGTACACGTCGGAAAGCGTTTCCGAGGCGCGCTTTCAGCGCTTGTGCGAGTCCGTCGACACTCCTTGCCAGCGGTACGTGCACCGCAGCAACCTGCCGTGCGGCTCCACCATCGGACCGATGGCCGCTGCCCGGCTGGGTGTGCGCACCGTGGATGTCGGCAACCCGATGTGGTCCATGCACAGCGCCCGGGAATCGGCAGGTGCTGCGGACCATGCGGCGATGGTGCGGGTGCTCCACGCCCATTTCAATTCTTGAAACTGCTCTACCTTTGCGTCGCAACTGTCTGTCATGACGGCATTATTGGTCGGTATCCCCAGTTTCTGTGGATAACTTGGTGGAAAAGTCTGTCAGAAAAGTGTCACGGTCCCGTAACAAGGCGGTTTCGCGACAATCTGCCCAACAATTAATCAATCTCATCAACTCTTATAAATCAATTAGTTAATTATTTTTTGCGGAAGGGGTTGCGATCCCGGAGCGGTTTCATGTATGGCGCGCGGACGATGCACCGCCATTGTGCGTAAGCCCTCACGCCGCACCACACGAAAAACGCTGACAAGAGGCCGCTTGCGGCCCGGGAACAGGAGGAAAAGCGCCATGCAACAGGCGTTTATTGCCAACGCCATTCCGTTCGCCCTGGCGGTGATCATGTTCGGCATGGGGCTGAAACTGCGGACGGCCGACTTCACCCGGGTGATCCGCTACCCCAGGGCGGCGAGCGTCGGCCTGGCGTGTCAGATCCTGTTACTTCCGGCGCTCGCGCTGGTTCTGGTGCATCTGATACCGCTGCGACCGGAATTCGCCATCGGCGTGCTGCTCATCGCGCTGTCACCGGGCGGCGCGGTCTCGAACCTGTTCAGCCTCCTTGCCCGCGGCGACATCGCCCTGTCCGTGACCCTGACGGCGATTTCAAGCGTCCTGTCGGTCGTTACCGTGCCGCTGCTGCTGAACGCCGCTCTGCTCCTGCTGCTTGGCGAAGGGGTTGAAATCCATCTCCCGGTGGGGCCGACCATGGTCCAGATCGCCTGGATTACCGTCGTTCCGGTGAGCCTGGGAATGCTGGTGCGTTACCGCGCCCCGCGGTTTGCGCAGCTTACGGACCGCCCTGTCCGGTACCTCTCGTTCGCCTTTCTCGCTTTGGCGGTGGTGCTGATCCTGCTGCGGGAGCGGGGCAACTTGACCGAATTGCTGCTGACCGCCGGACCCGCTGCGGTGCTGCTCAACATCCTCGCCATGGCGCTCGGCTACGGTCTAGCCAGCTTGGCCGGCATCGACGGTGCCCGGCGCCATACCCTGACCATCGAGGTCGGCATCCAGAACGCCATTCTGGCGACCGCCATCGCCGTCAGCCCGCATATGCTGGGCAGTACGACCATCGCCATGGTCCCCACCATCTACGGTTTCACGATGTCCCTCATCGCTTTCGGCTACGTGGGCTGGGCCGCATCCCGCACCGCGGCTCAGTGAGGTTTGCGGACGCGAAACAGCAGGTTCAGAGCGACCCGATTCAACACCGGAATACGGCACAATGCGCGATCCAGTCGATCCAGGGAGGGCGTCCGGCAAACGATGGACCCTGGCAGAAAATAGCGGTACCGAAATTGCCAATTGGCGCCCGGTAGCGACTGAAAAATCCGTTCGAATCGGTTCCGGCGAATCAGCAGATAGTTTTTTTCGTTTTCCCACACCTCCGCGCCGCGCATCAGCCGCAGATTCAACAGCCAGAGCGGCGCCAGTCCATTCGGCTCGAAGCCGATGATCACGCCGCCCGGTCTCAACCGTTCATAGGCAATTTGAATACCGTGTGCAATACGCTCCGCAGCAGAGAAGTGGTGCAACACTTTAATAAAGGACACCGCATCGTATTGGTCAGACGAAGCGCCGACCGTCGAGCAGAACTCCCCCTGAATGGTGCTGACCCGGTCGGTGACCCCGCGCCGGGAAGCCGTCGCATCGATCTGGTCGAGACTCACCCGGGACAGGTCTATGGACGATACTTTCAATCCCATGTCGACGAAGCGAAAGGTGTAAAGCCCGGTCCCTGCTCCGCACTCCAATAACTCCCCGCCGGGGACCAGGGATTCCGTCAACCAATCCAGAGCCGACCATTTGTCAATCAGATTCCCGGCAACGAGATTGGCCGCGTTTTCATCGAAATATTTTTCAGTGTCGCTGGTTGTCGGCATGAATTCCTTTTATCCGGCTGGCGCCTGCGTTACTCGTTTTCCAGGCGACATGGTACCCCTCGCGGTCGATCGATTCGAACCCGCGGCCCAGTGGCCCTTAACAGGTTAAAAAATTGACGAACATCGCCGGTGCGCCGAAACCGAACAACGCAACCTCATCAGTCATATTGGCACTGGGACTGGCCGTCGCCGCCATCCCTCTGAATTCGACCATGATCGGCGTCGCACTGCCGCTGATCGGCGCGCAACTCCAGGCGACGCCCACCGACACGACCCAGGCACTGATGGCCAGCTACCTGATCGCCACCATCGTGCTGCAAACCCCGGGCGGGAAACTGGGGGACCTGTGGGGCCGCAAACGCGCGCTGTACGCCGGACAACTGCTGTTTATCACCGGCGCGCTGGTGGGCAGTCTCGCTCCGACCCTGCTCGGACTCACGGCGGCACGCCTGGTCATGGCCGCCGGTGGCGCGCTGCTGCTGCCCGCGGCCCTGGCGACGCTACGTAATCTGGTCGCACCGCAGCAGCGTGGACGCATGTTCGGCATCCTGGGCGCCGCCATGGGCGCTTCGGCAGCTCTGGGTCCGCCCCTGGGCGGTTGGCTCGCCGAAGCGTTCGGCTGGGAAGCCGTGTTCTGGATCAACATTCCGCTGCTGCTGACCGCCCTGCTGCTCGGCGGCGGACTGCCCGCCGAACGGCCAAGCGACAGGCCGCCGCTCGGCGGCATCGACTGGCGGGGAGGGCTCCTGCTCGCTGCAACACTGCTGGCCATCATCGGTGCGATCCGCGGCTCCGGCATATCGATTCTCATCCTCTCGGGCTCGTCTGTGGTACTGCTCGTGCTGTTCATCGCACATGAACTGCGGCAGGCCGATCCGTTACTGGATGTGCGCATTTTTCGCACGCCGGCCTACAGCTGCGGGGTCGCGATCACGGCCATCCAGAATTTCGGTCTGTACGGGCCGGTGTTCTTCCTGCCGTTCGTGATGTTCGACGGCTACGGCATCGGCCCGGGGGTGACCGGTCAGACCGTACTGTTCATGACCGGTGGCATGGTGTTGTTCGGCCCCGCGGGGGGGCGACTGGCCGACCGTTTCGGCGCGCGGCGGATGGTGACCCTGGCGGCGGGGGTCGCCACCGTCGGCATGTTGGGCATCGCCTTGGCACCCGACTGGCGCCACCCGGCCAGCCTCATGCCGTGGCTGCTCTTGGTGGGCATGGGTATGGCCTGCTCCACCGGCCCGGCGCAGGCCGCCGCCATGAGTGCCGTCACCGCTCAGGACAGCGGCATGGCCGCCGGGGCGCTCACCATGCTGCGTTACCTCGGCAGCATTCTCGGTATCTCTCTGGTGGCGCTGGTGGCGCAATCCGCCAATGGCCACCTGCCCGACGTGGCGCGCGCGGGATTCCTCAGCTACGCGGCCGCGTACGCCATCACGGCCCTTGTCGCGCGGGGTCTGCCGCGGCGGGGTGTCGCCGGGGACGACGCGGGCGGCGCGGCCTAACGCTTGCGCTCGGCCAGTTGTTTCTGCAGACCGGCCAACAGCTTTTCGGCCTGGGCGCGGCGCTGTTTCGTCGCCTTCTGAGCCTCGGCCAGGTTTCCCGACAGCGCTTCGGTCACCACGCGCGCATCCGGCGAATCACCAACCACTTTCTTGAACGTCCGATCCTTGAGCAGCAGGACCTGCTCGTCGATCTCTTTCAACCGCTCCGCATAGCGGCCGTCGAGCACCTTGGCATATCGCTTCAGGTCATCGAGCAGCTGCTCGGTCAGTTCGGTTTCCGGGTCTCCGGAACCTCGGCCCTCCTTCGCCTTCGCGCCCGGCGCATCGGGAAGGCGCAGCAGGGTGCCGCGTTTCAGCTTGCTCAGCTTCGTCAGTTCCGGATTCCTCTCCACCAGCAGGGCTTCGAGTTCCCGCCGGGAATCCTCGTTCAGGTTCCGGTAACTCTTGTCGACGATTTCCGCGACTGACTTCTCGCCACGGTAGGCTCGAATCCTCATCTCGGCGTCTCCTTAAATAAATCAACCACCGATGGCGTTGAACTGGTCCCAGGGTGCCGGCAGCGGCGCGCCGAATACCTGAATGTTGCCGGTACTCAGGTTCCCCGTGGCCGCGAAGCGTTCGCTTCGAATGTCGAACGTGTCGACATCACCCGCGCCGACCAGTCGGTTGTTACTCAAATTCACGTAGTCGGCCATCGCGATACCCAGCAATGAGAGGTTGCGCCCCGTGCCGGCTCCCGGCGAGCGGCAGTCATTCTCGACCAGGGTGCAACTCTCGATGCCCGCCAGCGCCACCAGCGGCGCGCTGGTGACCGCTGCGGTGAGATAGTTGCCACGCAGCAGCGTGCTGTCCGGGGTCGCGTCACGTACCGCCACGCGATGCGGCGTGACAAACGCCACGCGGTTATCCAGCCGCACATAGGCGTAGGTCGGAGTTTCTGATACGGCCCGACTCGCCACACTGGGCGCCGCCCGGCGCAGGTCAGGCGCCGCGGCAACCCGCTCCCCGGCGACATCCGTCCGCTCGGCCCTGTCTGTCGGGCGGGCATCGACGAGAACCGCGAGCCAATTCGCGTCGCCGGTCAGTTGCCGCTGCGATGACGATCGACTGATGCTGTTGCCGTCGATCTGCAGCTGCGAGACCGGGGTGTCGACATGGATGGCAGCGATCAGGCCGGCACCGCGATCGGCGCCAACCCCCTCGATGCGGTTACCCCCGAGACGCAGATGCTCGCTCCCCGCGATCAGCACCGCATCGATCCGGGGACTGGCAACGGCACCGGACGCGATATCCACCATCACGTTGTTCAACACGTCAGCGCGCTCCACTCCCACCAAATCAAGACCCGCGTAGCCGCGGTCTGTGTCCTCCTGGACACGGCCGATGTCAAAAAAATGGTTGTTCTCGATGACCAGATAACCGGCACTACCGGACGGCTCCACCACCACGCCCCCGCCCCCCAGCCGTTCGAAGCGGTTCTGCTTGATCATGCCGTCGCCTACCGGCGCGCGGATCACCACACCGTGACCGTCTATGCCGGTGACGCGGTTATCCATGATCGACAACGCCTCGATCCGGTCCGCCTCGGCGCCGGTTTCCACCACGATGCCGTTACCACCGGTCTGGGTCATCGGGAGCAGATCGTTACCCCGGATACGCACCCGCGAGGCGCCGCAGACGATTCCGTCCCCGGAGGTGTAGATCGTGTTACCCGTCACGTCGACCCCGCAATCGAGCAAAGCGCCGCCCGTTACCCCGATCCCGCGATCCGACGTGCCCAGCACCAGATTGTCCCTCAGGCGCACCCCGCTGAAATAGAAGCTGTTGCCCCCGAAACTGATGCCCCGCTGGCTGGCGAACACCAGATTGTTGGTCATGCCCCAATGGCCCAGCAGCAACGCCTCCTCGTCCCCATCCAGCCCGACGACGCCGCGCTCCGCGATCAACACGCTGTCTTCGACCCGGCCGCCGAGCAGATAGCCGGTCACCGACAGCGCGGCGCTGGTCGCGTCTCCGGAAGCGACACCCACCAGCACCAAATTCCGCACCACCAGGCCGAGCATGTTTCTGGCCGCCACGACGGCGGTCGTGGTACTGCCTCCCGCCGCGCCCAGTACGGCGAAGTTTTCGAGCGTCACGTCGCTGCCGTTGTCCATCTCGATCACGCTGCCCGGATTGCGCGACAGCAGCAGCGTACCGCTGCCCTGACCGCGCAGGCGC
>JAYZWP010000362.1:0-6841 GCA_036142245.1 Pseudomonadota bacterium
GGCGTTGCAGGGGGCGATAACGGTGGCCGAAAAACTGTTAGCCGAGGTCGGCGCACCGTACTATTTCAAGGGGACTGAAATTCTCGTTGGTGCGAGCATCGGGATTGCGCCGTTTCCCGCCTCCGGACAGGATGTCGAGACCCTCATGAACCACGCTGACATCGCCATGTATCGCAGCAAGGAGTCGGGTCGGCACGGTTATCAGTGTTTCACGCAGGAGATGCGGCTCGAGACTACCCGACAACGGGCAGCGGAACAGGCACTGGAAAGGGCACTTCACGCCGGCGAGTTCGAGCTGTTTTACCAACCCCGCGTGGCAACCGACGGGCAGCGGATTGCCGCATTGGAAGCCCTTCTGCGTTGGCGTGATAACGGCACGTTGAAATCCCCCCACAGTTTCGTTCCCTTGCTGGAACGCACCGGTTTGATCGGTGAGGTGGGCGACTGGGTGGTGGCATCGGTCTGCGGTCAGATCAAGGCGTGGCGGGAGGCGGGGTGTGACGTGCCGCTGGTATCGATCAACCTGTCCGCCAGTCAGTTACGGGACGTAGGTTTATCCCGCCGGTTGCGCAGGATACTGGACAGCTACGATATTCGCCCGGACACCATCGAGTTTGAAATCACGGAAACCCTGTTGCTGGGGAAGGATGAGACCGTGAAACGGGTACTGCAGGAATTGCGCGAACTCGGCTGCAGTATCGCCATCGATGACTTCGGTGCCGGTTACTGCTCCTTCGCCTATCTGCGCGACTACCGGGTGGACGTGATCAAGATCGACCGCGGCTTCATATCGGGCATCACGGCCGGTTCCACCGAGGCACTGCTGGTAGGTGGAATCATCAGGTTGGCCAGGGATCTCTCGCTGAAGGTGGTGATCGAAGGCGTCGAGCGCCAGGAGGAGGTGGAAGTCCTGCTTCCGTGCGACCCGGACGAGTTTCAAGGCTATCTATTCCACAGGCCCATGGACGCCGCCGCGATCCGCAAACTACTGTGTTTTGCCCCCGACCCGCCGAACTCTGACGTTTCGCAAAACTGGCACTGAGGCAGCGTCGTCGGCGTGCGGCTCCAAGCTGCAGAGTCCCTATCGCTCCCCGGCCGGTTTCTTCGACGCATCGCCACAGCCGTGATAGCGGGTAACCTCCAGGACCTCGTTTTTCGATCCCAGCACGACCGGTACCCGCTGGTGTAGTGCCTCGGGTTGGATGCCGAGAATATCCTCCCGGGCGGTCGAGGCGGCGCCACCTGCCTGCGTCACGATCAGGCTCATCGGATTCGCCTCGTACATCAGCCGCAACTTGCCGGGTTTGGATGGGTCCTTGTGGTCCTTCGGGTACATGAAAACCCCACCCCTGGAGAGCACCCGGTAGACATCGGCGACCATGGAGGCGACCCAGCGCATGTTGAAGTTCTTCCCTCGGGGCCCCGTGGTGCCGGCGAGACAATCGGCGATGTAGCGCTGCACGGGCTCCTCCCAGAACCGCTGGTTGGAGGCGTTGATGGCGAATTCCTTTGTCTCCTCGGGAATTGTAATGTCCGTTGTCGTGAGGACGAATTCGCCCGATTCCGGGTCCAATGTGAAGGCGTCGGCTCCGTCGCCCAATGTGAGCACCATGACCGTCGCCGGACCATACACGGTGAACCCGGCGCACACCTGCCGGGCTCCGGGCTGTAGAAACGCATCGACCTGGGGGGCCGTTCCCGGCGCAGGGTGGCGCAGTACCGAGAAGATGGTCCCGACGGAGATGTTCACGTCGATGTTGGAGGAGCCGTCGAGGGGATCGAACAGCGCCAGATAGGGCCGGTCCGCGCCGCCGTCGATGATCACCGGTGCTTCCATTTCTTCCGACGCCAGACCCGCCACCACACCCGACTTTCCGAGCAAGTCCACCATCACGTCGTTGGCGATGACGTCCAGTTTTTTCTGGGTTTCACCCTGAACATTTTCGCTCCCGGCGCTACCCAGCACGTCGCCGAGTGCGCCGCGGCGGATGGTGTCGGAGATCTGCCGGCAGGCGGACGCGGTTGTCATCAGCAGCTTGGCCAGCTTGCCGTCGATGCGGCCGCTGGTTGTGTGTTCCTCCAGATAGGCGGATAGGTTTCGGGGGGCAGTCATTGCTTGCTTGATCTCCGCTTCATCTGTCACGCCATCCGAACGACATTTCGGTCAGCACATCCGTAAGGTTCTCAGGCCCGAAACCGGACCCGGATTTAGAGTGCCCCTTCGGCCGCGGATTCCCCGGCCAGGTTCTGTAATTGCGCCAGGTCGAGAAGGGTTACCAGGCGCCCTTCCGTCGCGATCATCGCCTGATCGCGGAAGTTGGTGAACAGCCGGCTTACCGTCTCGCTCGCCAGGCCCAGATAGGCGGCGATGTCGATTCTTGACATCGGCAGGTTGAACTCGACAGGTGAAAAACCCCGCTCCTCGAACCGCTTCGACAGGCTGATCAGAAAAATCGCCAGACGCGCCTCCGCGGTGCGATTGCCCATCAGCAGGAGATGATTCTCCGCTTTCAGGAACTCCTTGCTCATCAGCCGTCCGAGCTGCCTTTGCAGCGCGGGAATCTTGCGTGCGACCGCTTCCAGTTGATCGAATCCGACGCGGCACACGCTGGTGGTTTCAAGCGCCTCGGCGGTCAGGCTGTGCCGGTCGCTGGCCAGACCGTCGAGCCCCACCAGTTCGCCGGGCAGATGGAAACCGACCACGGCCTGCTCGCCCTCCTCGTCCACATGAACCGTTTTCAGGGCGCCGCTGCGGGGCACGTAGATGGCGCTGAAGTTGTCCCCGGCGTTGAACAGGTGGCTGCCTTTGGGAATCGGCGGGGATTTCTCAACGATCTGCTCCAGGATGGCGACATCGTTCTGGGGTATGCCGACGGGAAGGCACAGTTCGTGCAGCCGACAACTCCGGCAGGAAGCCTGAAGGGCTTCCAGTTTGAAGACTTTCCGTTTACTTGAGTCAGTCATCGAACCCGCGACCATGGTGGAGGACGGCGCTATTGCACCACGATATTCGGGGTGGCGCCAAGCGCGGATGGCACCGCATTCTAGCGGCAGTCGTGTCCGGTGTTGCGCCGCGCGCGGACTCCGGTTCGCTGAAGTGATGACAACGCCACTGGCCGGTTCATCCCTCCGGGTCCTTGGCCGCGCTGTCCCGTGTGACCCTGGGGCAATGGTACCGCGCGGGAGGCTCAGGCCGCTGGCGGTCCCTGGTGGGGGTCCCTGGTGGTGGTCCTTGGGTGCCAACCCGGGCACATAATAGAAGCAGGGCCGGCGATCGCCGCGGTCCCGTGTGTGCGCCATCCGACAGGTTAGATGATGCAGTCCCTGATCGGCAGTGCTGTTCTCCGTCAGCCAGACGGCTGGTACCGGTACTGCCATCCCCAACAGATTATTTCCACCGCCGATCTCAGTGAAGTGACCGCCGCGCTGCGCGTCGTCGATGAGTACGTGGAACGCGACGGGCTCACCGCGGTGGGCTTTGTCAGCTACGAAGCCGCGCCAGCTTTCGACTCCGCGCTTCGGGTCCGCCCGGACGGGGCCTTCCCTCTGGTCTGGTTCGGGCTGTTTCGCGATGGCCAGGCGGTGCCGGTACCGCTGCCGGCGAATCCCTTGCCCACGCACTGGTTAAGCGAAATGAGCCGGAACGCGTATGAGAGCCGATTCGGACGGGTGAAGGCGGCTCTGCGTCGCGGCGCGAGTTATCAGGTGAATCTCAGTATGCGGCTGCGCTGTGCCGGTATGCGGGAGCCCTGGCTGTGGTTCCGCCGCATGGCGGATCATCAACCGACCGGCTACAGTGCCTATATCGATACCGGCCGCTGGGTGGTCGCCAGCGTGTCGCCGGAGCTGTTCTTCCAGCGCGACGGCGATGAGGTGATTTGCCGCCCCATGAAGGGGACCGCGCCGCGTGGTGCCGATGCCTCGCAGGACGCGCAGCAGGCGGAATACCTGCGGGGGGCGGTCAAGGAGCGGGCCGAGAACCTCATGATCGTCGACATGATCCGCAACGACCTGGGCCGGATCGCACCGCCCGGCGGTGTCCAGGCCACATCGCTGTTCGATCTGGAAGGTTACCCGTCGGTCTGGCAGATGACCTCGCAGGTACGGGCCTGTGTGGATCTGCCGACGCCCGAGCTGTTCGGTACGCTGTTTCCGTGTGCCTCCATTACCGGTGCTCCCAAAGTGGCCACCATGGCATTGATTTCCGACTTGGAGGTGTCGCCGCGGCGCATTTACACCGGAGCGGTCGGCATGCTGGCGCCCGGCAGACGGGCCCGGTTTGCGGTCGCCATTCGCACCCTGTTGTGCGACACGCAGACCGGCCAGGCCGAGTATGGTGTCGGCAGCGGGGTGGTGTGGGATTCGCAGGCCGCGGCGGAGTGGGACGAATGCCGTCTCAAGGCGCGGCCGGTGACCGACGCCGTGGAGCCCCTGTACCTGCTCGAGACCCTGCGCTGGACGCCCCAGGAAGGGTTCTGGCTGCTGGATCGGCATCTCGAGCGGTTGGCTGAAGCGGCGGCGAACTTCGGGTATCCCTGGGATCCCCGACCGGTTCTCGATGCCTTGCAGCAGGCGGTGACGGCGCACAATCATCCGCTGCGCCTGCGGGTATTGTTGGCGGCGGACGGTGCCGTGCGTGTCGAGCAGGCGCAGTTGCAGGATGCGCCAAACCGTCCGGTACGGCTGCGCTGGGCCGAGCAGCCGGTGGATAGTCGCGATCCGATGCTGGCGGTGAAGACTACCCGGCGCGGCTTGTACGATGAGGCGCTCGACCGCGTGGCGGATTGTGATGACGTCATTCTGTTCAACGAACGCGCTGAGGTCACCGAAACGACCATCGCCAACCTGGTCTGCGAGCTGGGGGGGCGGCTGTTGACGCCCGCTTCGTCCTGCGGCCTGTTGCCGGGGACACTGCGCGCGCGGTTGCTGGAGGAAGGCGCCATCGAAGAGGCGGTCATCTCCCGGGCGATGCTGCGGGAGGCAAGGGTCGTCTGGTGTATCAACTCCGTGCGGGGATGGCGGTTCGCGGAGTTGGTGGATGACACACCTGTCGAAGCGCAACCCCCGGACTGCCCGAGGCTGCCAACTCTGTCGCCCGAGCGACTAACATGACCCCGTTGCCGCTTTCAGTCAGAAGGCGCACGGTGCACCATGGGGGAGAGGACACTTGATCAGGGACGGTAAAGCGTTTCGCAGCGGTCTGTTGGACGACCGGGAGGTGTGGCTCAACGGCGAACGGGTCGCCGACGTCACCACCCACCCGGCGATCGCTCCGGCGGTCATGTCCACCGCGCATCTTTATGACATGCAGCACGATGCGGCCTGGGCCGGGGCGCTGGTCTTCGACGACCCGGCCAGCGGCGAGCCGGTGGGGCGCACCTATCAGATACCCCGCACCGCGGCGGATCTGCGGGCCCGTGGCGAGGCGATCGCGCTTTGGCAGGAGAGCGCGTTCGGCATGATGGGCCGTGCGCCCGATTTTCTGAACAGCATGGTGGCATCGCTCGGGGCCAAGGCCGAGGTATTCGGCCGCCAGCATGCCGATCGGGCTGACGCCGCGCGGCTGCTGTACGAGCGCTCCGTTCAGAACGACATTTTCTTCACCCATGCCTTGATCGACCCGCAACTCGACCGCGGCAAGCGCCGCCACGAGCAGCCGGACCCGGGCGTGCCGCTGCGCATCATCGACCGCACCACCGACGGTCTGATAGTGGATGGCGCCAAGATGGTCGCCACCGCCGCGCCTTATGCTGACGAGGTGATTGTCTGGCCCTTTCCGCCCACCTTTGTCGAGGGCGAAGAGGATTACGCCGTGGTTTTCTCCCTGCCGATCGATACGCCCGGCCTGAAGGTGATCTGCCGCTCCCCATTCGCCCGCGGTGGCTTGCAGCAGGACTATCCGCTCTCCTCACGGTTCGACGAGATGGATGCCTTTCTGGTGTTCCAGGAGGTGCTGGTCCCCTGGGAGCGGGTGCTGCTGCATCAGGACGTGGGCCTGATGAACGTGATGTACCGCGATACCCGGATGCGTGAGCTGACCGCCCATCAGACCAACATTCGCCTGCAGGTGAAGCTGGAACTGGTCTATGCGCTGCTGGTACGGATGGCCGAAGCGATCGGGGTCGACAAGTCGCCGGCCGTGATGGCGTCGCTCGGGGAGGCGGTCACCCATGCGGAGACGATTCGCAACGCCGTGATGGCGTCGGAATACCAGGCTCAGGTGGACCCTGAAAACGGCGTCATCTATCCCGATTTCACGGCCCTGCAGGTGGGACGGATGTTGGGTCCGCGCATCTATCCGGATGTGGTGCGCAAGGTGAAACGGCTCGGTGCCGGCGGTCTGATGCAGATGCCGGCCTCCGTGGCGGATTTCGATTCACCCATCGGTCCGCTGCTGGAGCGTTACTATCAGGGTGCCGGGGTCAGCGCCCGGGAGAAGATCTCTCTCTTCAAATTCGCCTGGGACGTCTGCGGGTCGGAGTTCGGCTCCCGGCACGATCTGTATGAGATGTTTTACGCCGGTGATCCCGATGCCCTGCTGGCGGGCATGCACCGCGAATATCCGCGCAGGGAGGAACATCTGCAGCGTTTCGACGCTTTCCGGGCAGGGGAGGGGCCATGAGCGGTTGGATCGGCAGTTTTTGGGAAGACCTGCGCGGGGTTGAATTCACCCAGGGATTCATCGATGCGGGGGGGATCACCACCCGCTATTTGCGCTGCGGCGATGCGTCGAAACCAAAGCTGATCCTGCTGCACGGCACCGGTGGCCACGCCGAATGTTACAGTCGCAACCTTGCCGCGCATGGCGCCGAATTCGATACCTGGGCCATCGATATGATCG
>JAYZWP010000363.1:0-4192 GCA_036142245.1 Pseudomonadota bacterium
ATCAACGACGGTCCGCAGGACTTTCGTCCGGGGGTAGCGTTTCCGATCCCGAAAACCGGCGAGGAGGCGCACTGGAACCACACCTACTTCTACTTCGGTGATCAGGTGCTGCAGTGGGTGCACGGATTCAACGTCACGGAGGGGGGTACCTATTCTCACAATTCGCGCACCGAGTGGACCTCCTACATGTATTACTGGGATCCCGACAAGGTGCCCGATCACCCGTATTTCAAGACCTCGGACAAGGGACGGGCCGCGTGGTGCCTGGGTTACTACGAAGCCTACCCGCCCCAGAGCGCCGGCCGTGTGGTGGGAGGCTGTACCCGAACCAAGGACACCGACTTTGACGCCTATCTGTACCTGCCGGGGCAGCGCCGGGTGCGCAAGGCGCCGGAGATCGGCTTCTACGACAGCCCGGGCTCCGGATCGGACGGTATTCGCATGGCTGATCAGCGCTTTGGGTTCGCCGCGACCGGGACCGTGGAGCGTTACGCGTTCGAGGCACCCCAGAAAGTCGCAAAATTCATCCCCTACAACAACTATCAACTCATCGACGACGGCCTGTCTTTGGAGAACATCGTGCAGCCGGGCCATCCCAACATGGACCTGATCCGCTGGGAGCTGCATCGGGTTTGGCGAATCGAAGGCCGCATCAAGCAGGGGCATCGCCACTTGGCGCCGCGCCGCTTGATGTATACCGACGAGGACAGCTGGGGTGTCGGTGTCGCGGTGGCCTTTGACGAAAAGGATAATCTGTGGCGGGTCGGCGAGCTGTACGGCATCAATTTTTACGACGTGCCGATGGTTAGCCTTTGGGGCGATGCGCACATGGATCTCGCGGCCCGTCGCTGGGCGAGTACCCAGGCCTGGTACAACTACGATCCGGCGGGTAATTCCCGCATGCCGGATTTCACCGTTGCCCGGGATCCCAACATCTTCACGCCGGCCGGATTGCGTCGCCAGGGCACGCGTTGATCCGAACGTAGTCAGAACATCGGCAACATCGGTTGCCCGAGTAGCCGATCCGTCACTCCAGCGGCTTGCCGATGGAGGTTCGAGTCAGCGTTTTACCTTCGTCTGCCCGTGCGGGAAGACGAGTCAAAGGCGGAGGCCGGGCATCGCTGCGGCGGTGTCCGGCACTTATCCCACAAGGACGTGGAGGAGTGTAGCGTGGTGCGCACGAATACGGTGGTCACCCTATTCACTGTGGTAGTCCTGCTGGCGGCCGCTTCGGCGTTCGAAGCGCGTGCCGAGCAGGTACGCTCGGAGAGTTTGCCGGGTTTGGAACCATTGCCCGGGATGGGGGGCGGACTGCCGGGGATGGACGAACCGGCCGCGGAAAGCGGCGTGGTTAATACAACTGTCGATACGCGGACGCCGGCTGCGCGCGGACCGCGGGTCGACAGTTCGCTGTTGATCGATACGGCTCGCGCCGGCGATCGGATCGTCGCCGTCGGAGAGCGCGGCATTGTCTTGCTCTCCGACGACCAGGGCAAAACCTGGCGGCAGGCGAATGTTCCAGTTCGCACCCTGTTGACCGCGGTCGACTTCGCGGACGACCAACTCGGTTGGGCGGTGGGACACGATGCCGTGGTGCTGAATACCACGGATGGTGGCGAGAATTGGGTCGTGCAGCACTACGCGCCGGAACTCGATGCGCCGATGCTCGATGTCGTCGCCCTGGATGCCCGCAATGTCCTCGCCAGCGCCGCGCTGGGGATGGTGTTCCGCACTGAGGACGGCGGTGACTCCTGGACTGACACGCAACTCAACATGACCCTGGGGGATTTCCTCGGCATGCCGGAGAGTTTCGATGACTTTTCCCCCCATTGGTTCGCCGTCGATCGTGCCGGGGATGGAAGTCTGTACCTTGCGGGTGAACGCGGGGTGATCGCCCATTCCGACGACGGCGGCCGCAACTGGCAACAGATCAGTTCTCCCTACAACGGCTCGTTGTTCGGTGTGGGGTTTCTGTCCGATGGCGGCGTGATCGTGTACGGAATGCGGGGCAACGCCTTCGCTTCATCCGACGGTGGTGTCCATTGGCGCAAGCTCGAGACCGGGACCGACCGTTCGCTGAATGCCGATGTGACGCTGGCCAACGGGTCGCTGCTGCTATCGGGTATGGCCGGAACGATGCTCTGGAGCGGCGATTCCGGCGCCACTTTCATTCCCATCGAACAACCGAATCGCGCCGACGTGCTCGCGGCGCTTCCGTTGGTGGCGGCGGGCGGCGATGGACGTGAGCTTTTGCTGCTCACCTCCCGCGGCAAGCGTATGGGCCGGATACTGGACCCGATCGACGCCGACTGACACCAAGCCAGGAAATGGATACAGGAGCACACTAAGTGGCAGCTTTGGACTTGAACTACGCGCGCACGATGGCACGCGCCTCCGAAGTGATCGCGGACTGGTTGGTTCGATATCGGGTTCTGCTGATTCTCGTGTTTGCATTGCTCACGGTGTTGTTGGGCTACCGGGCCAGCCTGTTGCGCATGGACCCCGGGTTCGACAAGTCGATCCCCATGTCCCATGAATACATGCAGACGTTCGCACGGTACAAGGATGATTTCGGTGGTGCGAACAATGTCCTGATCGCCCTGATGCACAAGGACGGGGATATCTTCGATCCGCAGTTCCTGGACGTCCTCGACAAGGCGACGCGAGACGTTATCTACACGACCGGTGTAGACCGGGCATGGGTCAAGTCGCTGTTTACGCCCAACGTGTTTTTCATGGGGGTGAACGAAGAAGGCTTTTTCGGCGCACGCATCGTGCCCTCGAACTTCAGTCCGACGCCGGAAGGTATCGACGAGGTGCGCCGTAACCTCCTGATGTCCAAGGAGGTGGGACGCCTCGTCTCACACGACATGAGCGGAGCGTTGATCAGCGCCTTGTTGCTCGAACGAGACCCCGCCACCGGCGAAAAACTCGATTACGAGCAGGTCGGCGGGGAGCTCGAGGCGATCCGCGAGAAGTACGAGTCCGAGAACGTCACGGTTCACGTCATCGGTTTCGCGAAATTCATCTCCGACGTGATGTCCGGCGCACGGGACGTGGTTCTGTTCTTCGTCGCGACACTGATTTTTACCGGGGTGATGCTGTTCTTCTTTTCCGGTTCCCTGCAGATAACGATCCTCGCCCTGACGGTCGCCCTGGTCGCCGTGGTATGGCAATTGGGCATCGTGCAGATGCTCGGTTATGGCATCGATCCGCTGTCGATTCTGGTGCCATTCCTGATTCTCGCGATCGGTATCAGCCACGCCGTGCAGATGACCAACACCTGGAAGCAGCTGGTGCTGGCCGGCGACGATAGCGTGGGTGCGGCGCGGGAATCCTTCAACCGCCTCTTTATTCCGGGCACCACGGCGTTATTGTCAGACGCGGTCGGCTTCGCGGTGATCATGCTGATCGATATCGACATCATTCACGAACTCGGCATCACCGCGAGTATCGGTGTCGGGGTGATGATCATCACCAACAAATTCTTGCTGCCGGCGCTGCTGTGTTACGCCAGGCTGAGCCCCAAGCGCATCGCGCGCATGCGGGAGAAGGCCCTGGAAACGGAGAAGCCGCTGTGGCGGGCACTGTCGCGTACGGCCAATCGAAACGTTCCGGTGCTGGTCGTCGTCGCGTTGCTGGTGGCGGCGGGCTACTGGAAGGGGCAGGACCTGATCATCGGCGACAGCGAAGCGGGCGCACCGGAGCTGTATCCGGATTCTCCGTACAACCGCGACGTGGAGAAGATCGTCAGTAATTTCAACGTGGCCATCGACGAACTGATGATCGTGGCGGAGACCGTCGAGCAGGGATGCGTCGAGTTCGACGTGCTGGATAACATCGATCGGTTCGATTGGCACATGCAGAACATCGAGGGGGTTCAGTCGGTACAAACCCTGGCCAAGGTGGTCAAGGAACGGATGGTCGGGAACAGCGAGGGAAATTGGAAGTATTACTCCATTCCACGCAACCGTTATTCGGCCGGTAACACCATTGCCGATCGGTCGATGAACATCAATCAGCAGCACTTCAAATACGACTGCACGGCGGTGCCGCTGCGGATTTATATGCAGGACCACCGTGCGCCGACTTTGCGCCGCGCGGTGGACGCGGTGGCCGACTACGCCGAACAGAACGATACCGACCGGGTGCAGTTCAGGCTGGCAAGCGGCAACGCCGGCATCATGGCGGC
>JAYZWP010000364.1:0-4790 GCA_036142245.1 Pseudomonadota bacterium
GCGCGTAAGGATTTTCTGGCCGGCGCCGATCTGGGCGGTTTCCTGAAGGAGCGCGACGCCAGCGCCCTCGCCCGCCTCGCCGCCGGCGCCCAGGCAATGTTCCGGCGCATGGAGACCGGCGGCAAGCCGGTGGTGGCGGCGATCAACGGCACCGCTCTGGGCGGCGGTCTGGAACTGGCGCTCGCCTGTCACCGGCGCATCGCGGCGGACAACCCGAAGACCCGCATCGGTCTGCCGGAGGTGACCATGGGGCTACTCCCCGGCGCCGGCGGCACCCAGCGCCTGCCCCGGCTGATCGGCATCCACGCCGCCGTCCCGCTACTGGTGGAGGGCACCCGGCTGGATGTGCGCAAGGCGCAGGAGGCCGGCATCATCGATGAGGTGGTCCCCGTGGAAGCGCTGCTCGGCGCCGCCAAAAAATGGCTGGCGAGCGGGCCGGAACCGATCAACCCGTGGGACAAAAAGGGCTTTCGCCCGCCAGGGGGCGACATGTCCTCCACCCGGGCGCAGGAGTTTTTCACCGTCGCCAACAGCATGTTGCGGCAGAAAACCTACGGCAACTACCCGGCGCCCGAGGCGATTCTCTCCTGCGTGCACGACGGCATCGGCAGCCCCATCGATGTGGGTCTGCGCATCGAGGCCAAGTATTTCGGCCAGACCGCGGCGACGCCGCAGTGCCAGTCCATGATCAAGACACTGTTCTTCGCCATGGGTGACGCCAACAAGCTCAAACGCCGCCCCAAGGAGGTGCCCCAGCGGGTGCCCAGCCGCATCGGCGTACTCGGCAGCGGCCTGATGGGCCAGGGCATCGGCCACGTCACCGCCCAGGCCGGTATCGAGGTGGTGCTGATCGACAGCACCCGGGAAAAGGCCGAAGCGGCCAAGGCGCGCAGCGATCAGCTTTTGCAACGCAACGTCGACAAGGGCCGCATGACGGCCGGGCAGAAGAAGGAGATTCTCGACCGGCTGCACCCCGGCACCGACTACGCGGCCCTCGAAGGCTGCGAGCTGGTGATCGAGGCGGTGTTCGAGAACCGCGCCGTAAAAGCCGAGGTGACGCAGAAGGCGGCGCAGGTGCTGGCGGACGACGCGGTGTTCGCGTCGAACACCTCCACCCTGCCGATCAGCGGCCTGGCGCAAGCCTATCCGCGGCCGGAAAACTTCATTGGACTGCACTTCTTCTCACCCGTGCACCGCATGGCGCTGCTGGAGATCATCCGCGGCGAGCAGACCAGCGACGCCTGTCTGGCCTGGTCTCTCGACTACGCCAGGGCGATCCGCAAGACCCCGATCGTGGTCAACGACGGACGCGGCTTCTATACCAGCCGGGTGGTCAGTACCTTTGCCGATGAAGGACTGGCGATGCTGGTGGAGGGGGTCAAGCCGGGGCTGATCGAGAACGGTGCGCTCATGTGCGGCATGCCAATGGGGCCGCTGGCGCTGTCGGACGAAGTGCAAATTGACCTGTTCTACAAAATCCGCAAGCAGTGGATGGAGGACCTGGGCGACAGCTACGACCCCGGCGTCTCCTTCGAGGTGGCGAAGCATTTTGTCGAGGACCTCGACCGCCCCGGCAAGGCGAAGCTAAAAGGTTTCTACGACCACAACGAGAAAGGCGAACGGCATCTGTGGCCCGGCCTGGCCAAGGAGTACCCCGCAGCCGCGAACCAGCCGGACGTGGAAGAGGTGCAGCAGCGCTTTCTCTACATCCAGGCGCTGGAAGCGGCGCGCACCTTCGAGGAGGGCATCGTGACCGCACCGGCGGACGCGGACATCGGTTCCATCCTCGGCTGGGGCTTCCCGGCCTGGACCGGCGGTGCCCTGTCGCTGATCGACCAGATCGGCGCCGCCGAATTCGTGACCCGCTGCCAGCGCCTCGCCGATCGGCACGGTGAGCGGTTCGTGCCGCCGAAGCTGCTGCTGGACCTCGCCGCGAGCGGTGACCGGCTGGCCGCCTGATCATCCTTCATTCACACGGACGGATCGCAACTTCATGGACTACCAGGACATCCTCTACGCAGAGCGGGAACGCACCGCGTTCATCACCATCAACCGGCCGGAGGTGTACAACGCCTTTCGCGGCCGCACCGCTGAGGAGCTGATCCACGCCTTTCAACGGGCGAGCTGGAACAGCGACATCGCCGTCATCGTGCTGTCCGGCACCGGCGACAAAGCGTTCTGCACCGGCGGCGACCAGAAAACCCACGACGGCTCCTATGATGGGCGCGGCATCATCGGCATCCCGGTCGAGGACCTGCACACCGCCATCCGCGACGCCCCCAAACCGGTGATCGCCAAGGTGCGCGGCTACGCCATCGGCGGCGGCAACGTGCTGGCCGCGCTGTGCGACCTGACCATCGCCGGCGAGAACGCCATCTTCGGTCAGGTCGGCCCGAAGATGGGCTCCGTCGATCCCGGCTTCGGCACCGCTTACCTGGCCCGCATCGTCGGCGAGAAGAAAGCACGGGAGATCTGGTACCTGTGCCGCCGCTATTCCGCCCAGGAGGCCAAGGAGATGGGGCTGGTCAACGCCGTGGTTCCGGAGGACCAGCTCGACGCGGAGGTGGATGCCTGGTGCGCCGAGATCGCCGAGCGCAGCCCCACCGCGATTGCCATCGCCAAACGCTCCATCAACGCCGACAGCGAGCACATCCGCGGACTCACGGCTTACGGTCTGCAGGCGTTGAAGCTCTATTACGACACGGAAGAATCCAAGGAGGGGGTCAATGCCCTCAACGAAAAACGCAAACCGGATTTTCGCAAGTTCGTGAAGTAACGCCGCAGGCCCTCGTTTGATCGACGCATCGCGCTTCATCCCCAGCCCTGCGCCGCCCATCCACGGTGGGCGGCCATGACCGGGTCCACGGCACAGGATCTCGCGTCCTGGTGGGGAGTCCACGAGTTTCCGGCAAACCGCTGGGTGCAGTGGGAGATCGGCCCGCTGCGTCTGTCGGTGCTGCGCCGGCCGCGGGAGTGGCGTATCGCTTGGCGATCCGACGGGGACCGGCTCGACCCGGTCTGCCGGCGCAGTGACGATAACGTCGAACCGCCGACCCTTGAAAACGATGACATCCGGCGTTACATCGGTCAGGGTGAGGACAACCGGTTGGAGTTCGTCCCCCGCCTCGCCGACCGTCCGGTGGTGGTCAATCCCGATATTCCCGTTTTCCTTCCGCCGGGTGAAAAAACCACGCTGTACGTGAGCACCGCCGCCTGGCTGCGGCTCGCCGAGCCGGATGGATCCATGCTGACCGAGATCCCGGTCTACCGCCCGTCGGATACCTGGTTCGGACCCAACACCCGCGAGGGGGAAATCGCGTACGCCAGCCGCACCAGTGCGCGGACCAGCCTCGACGAGCTGACCGTACTGCACCACCGGGTGATCACACCCGTGCGGATCGACAATCGCGGCGTCGACGCCCTGCTCGTCGAACAGTTGCGCATCCCGGTGCCGGCATTGACCCTGTACGAGATCGAAGGTCAGGGCCTTTGGACCGGCACCGTCGCCTTCACCCGGCGGGAGGGCGACAACACCGCCACGCTGCAGATCCAGGATGGCCGCGAGTTGCCAGGCCCGGACCCGCGCCAGCTTGCGCCGCCCCGGGTACCGGTGGAGCGCAACGCCGTGGTGCACGCCTTCAGCCGCATCTTCTCCTGATGGCCTTCCCCCCGGAGTGGTGGAACATGGAGTTCGCGGGTCTGCTGCTGCGCGCGCTGGCACTGGCGGCGGCCGGGCTGTTCGCCGGGCGCCTGCTGGGCCGGTTTCTCTATCGCATCACGCGGCCCGGCATGGGGGAACATGGCGCCGTCACCCTGCGCCGCCTGGCGTTCTACGGCATCGTGGTCATCACGACCATGGCGGTCATGCGGGAACTGGGTTTCAGTCTGAGCGTACTGCTGGGCGCCGCCGGTATTCTCACCGTGGCACTGGGGTTCGCCTCCCAGACTTCCGCCTCGAACCTGGTCAGCGGCATCTTCCTGGTGGCGGAAAGCCCGTTTCGCATCGGCGATGTCATCACCGTCGGGAGTCTCACCGGGGAGGTGCTCTCCATCGACCTGCTGTCGGTGAAGCTGCGCACCTTCAACAACCTCTACGTGCGCGTGCCCAACGAAACCCTCATCAAAAGCGAGATTACCAACCTCACCCGCTTTCCCATCCGGCGGCTGGACCTCAAGCTCGGCGTCGCCTACAAGGAACAGATCGGCCGCGTCCGGGATCTGCTGATCGCCACCGCGGACGACAATCCCCTGTGTCTCGACCACCCCCGGCCGCTGGTGATTTTTCAGGGGTTCGGCGAATCCTCTCTCGACTTGCAGTTCTCCGTCTGGGCCAAGCGCGAAAATTTCCTGGCGGTGCTCAACAGCCTGCCGGAAGCGATCAAGCAGACATTCGACGACAACGGTATCGAGATACCCTTTCCCCACCGCTCCCTGTACACCGGCAGCGTGACCGACCCGTTCCCGGTCACTCTAGTCGAATCACGGCCGCCGGCCGAGGATGATTCCGCACCCAGCATTTGACCGCCCCCGGGGGCGGCGAACCACCGCATACCGACAGGAGGTTCCGAGATGACGCGCTTCACCCTCAACGGCCGACCGGCGCTCAGCGAATCACCCGGAGACACCCCGCTGCTCTGGGTGCTGCGCGATGAACTGAACCTCACCGGCACCAAGTACGGCTGCGGCATCGCTCAGTGCGGTGCTTGCACCGTTCACATCAACGGCAAGCCCGCGTTTGCCTGCGTCCTGCCGGTTTCGGCGGTCGCGGACCAGTCCGTCACCACCATCGA
>JAYZWP010000365.1:0-3890 GCA_036142245.1 Pseudomonadota bacterium
CGCCGCAAACAACGCGCCCAACGCAGCCAGGCTCATGGCGCTGATCACTACCAGAACAACCGTCGACAATAAATGAGACACCAAAGCGCTACTGCCGCACCCCTGATCACGGGAAACCCGCTTGTCCATATTGCATCTCCTGTTGGTGAGGTTATGAGGTCTGCACGAGACGCGAGCCACTATTCCATTGTTGCGAATAACAGACTAGATACCGCAAATGGGAAATAATGTTGTTATATACACAACAATTAGCTTGGACTCTGAAGCGGGAACCCATGGATACCAACCGCATTTCCCTTGACGACATGGCCCTGTTCGCAGAAGTAGTGCAGGCCGGCAGTTTTACGGCAGCGGGGAGCTATCTGGGGTTGCCGAAAAGCAGCGTGAGCCGGCGCGTCGCGCGGCTGGAGCGGCAGCTCGATGCGCGCCTGTTGAATCGCACAACCCGGGCATTGCGGCTCACAGACATCGGCCGGGTCTACTTTCAGCACTGCCAGCGGCTCGTCCACGAGGCACGCGAGGCGGTGGCCGAAGTGGTGGACTTGCAGAAAGAACCCGCGGGCACTGTACGTCTGAGCGTAGCGAGTAATTTCGCTCCGTTGTCCGGAAAACTGCTGGCGGATTTCCTCAGACAGTATGAGACGATCCGGATCGAACTGATCGCCAGCGACCGGGTCGTCGACCTGGTGGCGGAGGGGATCGATTTCGCCCTGCGGTTCGGAGCACTGCCGGATTCCGGACTCACTGCCCGGAAACTCGGAACCACCCGCGGGATGCTCTGCGCCAGCCCGGAGTACCTCGAGCGGCACGGACATCCGCGCAACCTTGACGACCTACAGCACCACACCTGTATCCACTACGGACTGGGTCCGCGGGATCACGTCTGGCGGTTTCACGGCGAGCACGGTATGCAGACGGTGGAAGCAGTCGGCCGACTGGCCGTGAACGACTTTCAAACCATGGGCGAAGCCGCGCTGCATGGCTTGGGCATCGCCGCCCTGCCCGACATGCTGTTCGGTGCGCAGATCGAAGCAGGACGCCTGGTGCCTTTACTCCCCGAGTGGCGCTTCCGACCGATCGACCTGAGCCTGGTTTACCCAGGTGGACGCCACCTGCCACGTCGCTCAAGGGTGTTCATAACGTTCGTCACAGATTGGTTTGAACGGCATCACCAGGCCGGGCGCGCGCAGACGAAACCGGGCGGATCAACAGCGCGCCAACGGCGGCGATCGCCAGCGGCGCGCAAAAACTAAGGTAGAAGATGGCGACGCCCCGCTCCAGGATCAGGCCGCCAACGGCGGCGCCCAGAATGGTGCCGACCCGTCCGATACCGATGGCCGCACCCACGCCGGTGGCACGCAACTGGGTCGGGTAGATAGCCACGGCGAGATAGTTCAGGGCGATCTGTGGCCCGCCGATGAACAGCCCGGAGAGCGCCACCAGAACCATCATCAGCGTCCACTGGCTACCCGCCGCAGCCATGGCGACACTCGTAACCACGCCGAGCAACAACAGCGCCGCCACCACCTGCTTGACCGGCAGACGTGGCAGATACCAGGCCAGCGGCAGGATGAACACGAGCGCGGCGCCGTTGAGCACCATGGTGCCGCGCGCCGCGTCAACCACGCTCATTCCCGCGGCGTTCAGGGCCATCGGCAGCCAGAGAATGAGAGAGAACCAGGCGACCCAGTTGAAAAAATAGACCAGCCAGATGGCGATCGTGCTGCTGCGCAGTTCCGGTGCGAACAGCGCGCCGATACCCACCCGCGGCTGGCGCTCCGGCAACGTGAAGCGGGTACCGCCTGGCAGCGCCGGGGTGCCACCGGTCTTATCGAGCAGACGCCGCGCCCCCTCGTGATCACCGCGCGCGGCCAGCAACTGGGGCGATTCCGGCAGCACCCACCACAGCAGCAGCAAAAACAGCAACGGCGCGGCACCACCGATAATGAAGATCGACTCCCAGCCGTGCAGCGGGATCAGCCGCGGGGCCATGGCGGAACCGATGATGGCCCCGACCGGCAGGCCCAGCGTCGCCAGCAGCATGCAGATGCCGCGGCGGCGCTCCGGCGAGAATTCCGATGCCAATGCCAGCACGTTGGGCGTAGCGCCGCCCATCCCGATACCGGTGAGAAACCGGAACAGGATCAGCAGCGCGATGGCCGTGTCGGCGGCCTCTTCTCCCTGCGCGCCGACGAGCAACTGCGCGATCGGCAGCGCGTAGGCGGTGGCGAGCGCGAAACAACCGAAACAGGCCGTGGACAGCAATACCGCGAACCGCCGGCCGTAGCGGTCACCGAGCGGACCGAACAACAACGCGCCGAGCGCCATGCCCACCACACCGGCGGTCACCACGGGAGTGAGACCGGCCGGGCCGATGCCGAAATCGGCCTGAATGGCCGGCCCGGAGAAGGCGATGGCCTGGGTATCGAACCCGTCGAAGGTGGTTACCAGAAACCCCAGCAGCACCACGAACGCCTGGTAAGGACTGAACCGGTTACCGTCCAGCCATTGCGTCAACACAACCGGTTGAGCATCCTTCATCTCATCTCCCCGCTTTGATCTTTCGATTTATTGCCACGCGGCCGCGCTCACCGCGGGCTATGGCCAGCTCCAGCCCACTGCCAGCGACCAGACCTCCGCCCGAAGCGTGTCGCGCCCGCCGACCCCGAGCAGCGTGGTGGCGGAAGGTCCGGCGACGTGCTCCGGCAGCGTGTAGCGTAGCGCGATGTGCGCCTCCTGGCCGCGCTGCAACTGCCAGCTGCCGCCCAGGGTGAAGGTGTGTTCGCCCACACCCGGGGCGAGCAGGGTCAGACTCACATCGTCAATGTCGTTACCCGTCGGCGGCTTGCTGTAGGCGTAACCGACACGCAGCGTCAGGCGCTCGCGCGGATGGTATTCCAGGCCGACGCGGTAGTCGTCGGTGTCGTCCCAATGAAAGCCGGATCCCTGGCTGGACCCAAGCGGTTTCCCCACGGGGTCGAGAATGGAGTTCAGCACGCTGTTGCCGATGGCCGGCACGTCGGAGAAGTAGATCTTCTGGTAATGGAAGGACAACTCCCACTCGCGCGATGGCGTCAGCGCAAAGCCGAGACTGAAATTCTCGGGGATGTCGAACGTCCCGCCCGCAAACAGCCCCTTGTACCGGTCGAATTCCTGCATGTGAATGGTGCTGGCGTAGGCTCCGCCCAGGCGCAGCCAGTCCGTCGCCTGCCACAGGACGCCCACACGCACCCCGGCGCCGAAGGCCCGGTCGTTGCCCTGGTCCGTCACCCTGCCCGGGCGGCGCGACAGTGGCGCGAAGGCTTCGAGGCCATATAGCTTGATGCGTTGCATCGCGAGCAACGGCGCGACCCCGAACGCCAGGTTCGGCCGCGGACGGTAGGCCAGCGACGGCGCCACCACGAACTGATTGAGATTGACCCCGAGCCGGCCGCAGCCGAGAAACAGGTTGGCCGGGCGGTTGCCGCACAACGCCGGGTTGGCGTTGCTGCCTGGAACCCCATTGTCATCGTTGTATTCGGTATTGAGTCCGCCGTTCGCGTAGAGCGTCGCCCCCCAGTACCAGCGTTCGTTCAACTGCCGGCTGAACCCGCCGTCCGGTATCGGGAAAACATTATTACGGCTCTTCACCCGATCGTTGTAGATGGCCGCGGCGCCCGGCGCGCCGGTGCGCTGGATGGTCCTCTGCGGACCGAAGAACTCGACGCCGACGGTGTTCCGCCTGCCGGCGAACGCCATCTTGGCCGGGTTGCTGGCGCCGCCGGCGACATCGCCGATGGTTGCCACCGAGGACCCCGCCATCCCCTTGGCCCTGATGCCGTAGCCGTACGAGAAAAAACCCTCGCCGCTGGCAGGCCAGGCCAGCGCGGCAGTCACCACCAGAATCCCCG
>JAYZWP010000366.1:0-4353 GCA_036142245.1 Pseudomonadota bacterium
ATCTTCCAGTTCGTTTCGATCTTGATCCGGTAGATGCCGTGGTTCATGGAGATCTCCCCGGTCGGGGAGACATCGCAGAAACGGTCGATCAGCGTGGCGCCGAATCCCAGATGCTCTTTGAGGTCGGGGCCGTCCGGGGAGAGATTGGCGAACAGCAGCCCGCGGTAGCTGTCGACGCGTGCCACCTCGACCAGCGGATAGTCCTTCTTGTCGAAGTCCGGGCCGTAGTCCTCGATGAATGGCACCCCCTGAAGCTGCCCGTCGATGGAGTAGGTCCAGCCGTGGTAACAACACATCAGGGTCATGGAGTTACCCTGGCGTTGCTCGCAGAGCGTATTGGCACGGTGACGGCAGCGGTTGTAGTACACACGGACCCGGTGCTGCGAATCGCGCACGATGATGATCGGCTGCAGTCCGATCCGCTCGGTGCGGTAGTCGCCCGGGTTGGGCACCATGCTTTCGTGGCCGATGAAGACCCACTGCCGATACCAGATCTTGTCGAGCTCTTCTTTGAAGATCGCCTCGTCGTAGTACAAGCTGCCGTGGACCCGGTCGTCGCGTACCAGGTCGTCGTAGTCGATCTGTCTGCCGGTGGGTGCCAACATCGTCGCGCTCCTCCGTCGAATCTGTTCGCGCCACCGCGCCGGCGCGACCGGGCGAAACTTTGCGACAAAGCGCCCCGTAAGGCAACGCACCGACGCTCGCTTCGCCAAACTGTAACGAAAGGGACACTGTGTTGTCACGGTGGGTCACGATACTGCCCGCCCGTGACACGGCACACCGAACAACCCGCCAAGTCCCGACGCCCAGGGGCTGGCCAAAGCCGGCGCCGTTTTCTGCGCAGCTGTGCGGCCCTCGCCCTCCTGGCACCGAGCGCACTGCCGGTCAGAGCCGGTTTTATCTCCGGGCGTCCCGGAACCCTGGGCGAGCCGGACATCAACGGCGTGCGGTTGCCGGCCGGGTTTCGCTCGCGGATCGTCGCCGTCAGCGGCGAGCCGGTCCCGACCACCGCTCACATTTGGCATCACTGTCCCGACGGCGGGGCCGTTTTCGCGCAACCGGACGGCGGCTGGATATACGCATCCAACAGCGAACAGGACGCACCGCACGGCGGGGTGGGCGCCATCCGGTTCGCCAGCGACGGGGCGGTGATCAACGCCTATCCGATTCTTGCCGGAACCGGGCGCAACTGCGCCGGCGGTGCGACCCCCTGGGGCACCTGGCTCTCCTGCGAGGAACGGGACACCGGGGCGGTCTGGGAGTGTGACCCCGCCGGCCATGAACCCGCCCGGAAACACCCTCCGCTCGGTTATTTCGCCCACGAAGCGGCCGCGGTGGACCCGGTCACCGGGCAGGTCTACATGACCGAGGACGAAGCGGACGGCCGGCTCTACCGGTTCACCCCGCATCCTCTGCCGGGTCTCGGGCGCCTGGAGCAGGGTGTTCTCGAGGTCGCGGTGGTGGACAGCGCGGGGACAGTGCGCTGGCGGCCGGTGCCCGAGCCGAATCCCTTATTGCTACCCCTGCTGGGTCAGACCGCGACCCGCCGGCAGGTCCCGGAGAGTACTCCGTTCAATGGCGGCGAGGGCATCTGGCTGAGCGGCCGTGAGCTGTATTTCGCCACCAAGGGGGATCGCCGCGTCTGGCGGCTCGATCTCGACCTCAGCCGGTTACATCTGGTGTATCGCGGACAGCCGGTGGCGGATGGGCGCCCCGCCGGGGTCGACAACCTGGCCGGATGCGACGACGGGCGGATTCTGATTGCCGAGGATCACGGCGCCATGCGGCTGATTCTCATGGACCGACACGGTAACGCCGCGCCGTTGCTGCAGGTCGTCGGCCACGATCAGTCCGAGCTGACCGGTCCCGCCTTTGCCCCCTGCCGGCGACGGCTCTATTTCAGCTCCCAACGCGGTCCGGACGACGGCCCCCTGGCCGGACGGGGTATCACCTTCGAGGTCTCCGCGCCGATCCCTTTCGGTTAGGCGAGCGGTGATGCATTCACGGTTTGGTCGGGGCCGTTCAGCGGATTCGTGAGTGCCGGAGGACAATCACCGCGGTGTGTCTCAGACGCTCAGGTACTGCTTCACCAGGTCGTCGTTCAATTCCGGCATCGCTCCAGACGCAACCCGCCGGCCCTTTTCCATGATGACGAAATCCTTACCCACGGCACGGGCGAACTTGAGCTTCTGCTCCACCAGCACGATCGTCAGCCCCTGCTCCCGGTTGAGACGAACCAGGATCTCGCCGATCTCCCGCACGATGTTGGGCTGAATTCCCTCGGTGGGCTCATCCAGAATCAGCAGCTTCGGATCGAGCACCAGCGCGCGGCCGATCGCGAGCTGCTGTTGCTGCCCGCCGGACAGATCACCGCCGCGCCGGTGCATCATCTCCCCGAGTACGGGAAACAGCTCAAACACCTGCGCCGGAATTTCCCGGCCGCCGTCGCGCCGGGCGGCGAGCGGCACCCGCAGGTTCTCCTCGACCGTGAGCTGGGAAAAGATCTCCCGCCCCTGGGGCACATAGCCGATGCCGATGCGCGCCCGCAGTTCAGCCGAACCGTTGGTAAGCGATTGTCCGGCGAAACGAATCTCGCCGCTGGCAGTCGGCAGTAGCCCCATGATGGTCTTCAGCAGGGTGGTCTTGCCGACGCCGTTGCGGCCCATCAGACAGGTACAGGAGCCTTGCGCGAACTCCAGGTCGAGGTCCCACAGGGTGTGGCTCTGGCCGTAGAACTGGTTCACCCCTGACAGGCTCAGCATCTCACTCCCCCAGGTACACTTCGACGACGCGCGGATCGTCCTGGACCGCAGCCATGGATCCCTCCGCCAGCACGCTCCCCTCATGGAGCACCGTCACTGTCCGGGCGATGCTGCGCACGAACTCCATGTCGTGCTCCACGACCACCACCGACCGCTCCCCGGCCAGGCTGGTGAGCAGTTCCGCGGTGCGCTCCGTCTCCTGGGGAGTCATGCCGGCCACCGGCTCATCCACCAGCAGCAGGCGCGGGTTCTGTGCCAGCAGCATGCCGATTTCGAGCCACTGCTTCTGACCGTGCGACAGCAGTCCCGCGGCGCGCTCGCGCTGTGCGCTGAGCCCGACGATCTGCAGAATCTCGTCGATACGATCACGCTGCTCGCCGCTCAGCCGTGCCGCCAGGGCATACCAGGCACCCTTATTCCCTTGCAGCGACAGCTCCACGTTGTGGAACACCGACAGCGGTTCGAAAACGCTGGGTTTCTGAAACTTGCGGCCGATGCCGACCCGCGCGATCGCCGGTTCGTCCAGACGCAGCAGGTCGATGCGCTGGCCGAAATAGACCCGCCCGGTATCGGGCCGCGTCTTGCCGGTGATCACATCCATCATGGTGGTCTTGCCGGCCCCGTTCGGTCCGATGATGCAGCGCAACTCCCCGTCGTTGATGTACAGGGTGAGGTTGTTGAGGGCGCGGAATCCGTCAAAACTGACGGTCACCCCCTCAACGTAAAGAATGGGACCGTGGCGCGTGTCAAGCTCGCCACCGGCGTCCACGGGGGCAAGGAAGTCCCACACCCGATCCCGGCGCATCGTCTCGCGCAGGCGATCCAGGCTTTTCATGTGTCACCCCCGCGGCGGCGTTGCAGCAAGCCGACAACCCCGCGCGGCATCAACAGCGTCACCAGTACGAACAGCAGGCCGAGCGCGTAGAGCCAGACTTCCGGAAAAGCACCCGTGAAGTAAGTTTTTGCGACATTCACCACCAGCGCGCCCAGCGCCGCCCCGTACAGGGTGCCCCGCCCACCCAGCGCGACCCAGATCACCATCTCGATAGAGTTCAGCGGGGCAAACTCACTGGGATTGATGATCCCCACCTGCGGCACGTAGAGCGCCCCGGCGATGCCCGCCAGGACCGCGGAGAAAACGAATATCCAGAGCTTATAGAGTTCCACCCGATAGCCCTGAAAGCGGACCCGGTTCTCGGTGTCCCGAATCGCTTCCACCACCCGGCCGAAACGGCAACTCACGACGTACCGGCAGGCAATGTAGCCCAGCGCCAGCGCCAGCGCCGAGAGCAGAAACAACACCACCCGGGTGCCATCGGCCTGCAGGTCGAATCCCAGAATGTCCTTGAAATCGGTCAGGCCGTTGTTGCCGCCGAAACCCATCTCGTTACGGAAAAAAGCCAGCATCAGCGCGAACACCATCGCCTGAGTCATGATCGACAGATAGACCCCGGTTACCCGGGAACGGAAGGCGAGATACCCGAACACCAGCGCCAGCACCCCCGGAGCCAGAACCACCATCACCATCGCAAACGGAAAGAAATCGAATCCGTACCAGGACCAGGGCAGCGACTCCCAGTTCAGGAACACC
>JAYZWP010000367.1:0-3018 GCA_036142245.1 Pseudomonadota bacterium
ATGGCGAGCGCCGCGGTGGCGACCCAGCGCCAGCGGTTGCCGAACAGCGGCAGGTTCAGCACCGCCTGGCGCGCCACCTCGGCGGCGGTCTCGCTCTTCAGGTACGCGGCCACCTCCTCCATGGGGAAGCTGTGCACCGCCCCCAGGGAGATGACGATGCTGTCCTCCAGCGCCGCGGCCTGGAGTTCGAAATTGAAGCGCCGGCAGAACCGCTTGCGCAGCGACACCCCCCAGGCACGGTTGATGCGCGAACCCCAGGGGGAGTGAATCACCAGGTGCTGGTCGCCCGCCTCGTCGAAGAAGCGTTCGAAAACAATATTCTCTTTGGTGGGCAGCGCTCCCAGGGCAGCGTGGCCGGCGGCGTAGTAGTCGGCGAGCTGCCGGGCGGTGCCTTCATCCAGGCCATATTCGGTTTGCAGCAGATCCCGGGCAGCCGCCAGGCCGGCGTCACCGAGCGCGTCGTTGACCCGCTGGCGCAGGTCGTTGACGGCGTCGGACAACTCGTCGCTGCGCCCCGGCGCCTCGCCGAACCAGAAGGGAATGTTCGGCGGCTGGCCCTGGGCATCCTCCACGAACAGCCGCGCCGTCTCCACTTTCAGAATCCGGTAGGAGCGGTTGCCGAGCTGGAAAATGGAACCGGGCAGGCTCTCGAAGGCGAAATCCTCGTTGACGCTGCCGATGGAGATCCCCTCCGGGCTCAGCACCACGTCGTAGTCGAATTGGTCCGGAATGACGCCGCCACTGGTGGCGGCGGCGATGCGGGCGTTGCGCCGGGCGCGCAGCTTGCCGTTCACGGCGTCGCGGTGCAGGTAGGCGCCGCGCCGGCCCCGCTTGGTGGCGTAGCCTTCCGCCACCATCCGGGCGATCTCACCAAACTGCTCGCGGCCCAGGTCCGCGTAGGGTGCCGCGCGGCGGTAGCGTTGGTACAGTGCGGTCTCGTCCCACTCCCGGGCCGCCACTTCGGCGACGATCTGCTGGGCCAGCACATCCCGGGGCGCGGCGGGCAGGCCGATAGCGTCCAGGGTGCCGGCGTTGGCGGCGTGCAGCAGCGCCGTGCATTCGGCCAGATCGTCCCGGGATAGCGGAAACAACCGTCCCTTGGGCAGCTTGCCCAGGGCGTGGCCGGAGCGTCCGACCCGCTGCAGAAAGGCTGCGATGCTGCGCGGTGATCCGAGCTGGCAGACCAGGTCGATGTCGCCGATGTCGATGCCCAGTTCCAACGATGCGGTGGCAATCAGCGCCCGCAGGGAGCCGGCCTTGAGGCGCTGCTCCGCGTCCAGGCGGTGCTCCTTGGCGAGGCTGCCGTGGTGGGCGGTGACGGCCTCCTCGCCGAGCCGCTCGGCGAGATAGCGCGCTGCCCGTTCGGCGAGCCGCCGGGTGTTGACGAAGATGAGCGTGGTGCGGTGCTGCTCGATCAGTGTTTCCAGCTGGTCGTAGATTTCGCCCCAGACCTCGTTCGACATCACCGTTTCCAGCGGTGAATCGGGCAGCGCCAGGGCGAGGTCGCGGTCGCGGATGTGGCCGGCGTCCACGGTGGCGCAGTCCCGGTCGCTGCCGACCAGAAAGCGCGCCATCCGCTCGATCGGCTTCTGGGTGGCGGACAGGCCGATGCGTTGCAGGTCGCGTCCGCACAGTGCTTCCAGCCGCTCCAGCGACAGCGCCAGGTGGGCGCCGCGCTTGCTGCCCGCCAGGGCGTGGATCTCATCGACGATGACGGTCCGTACTGTCTCCAGCATGCGCCGCCCGCCGTCGGCGGTGAGCAGCAGGTAGAGCGACTCCGGGGTGGTCACCAGTACCTGGGGCGGCACCTTTTTCATCCGCTCGCGCTGCGCGGCGCTGGTGTCGCCGGTGCGCACCGCGGTGGTGATTTCGACATCCGGCAACCCCAGTTCCAGCAGGGCGCGGCGGATACCCGCCAGCGGCAACTCGAGGTTGCGGTGGATGTCGTTGGAGAGCGCCCGCAGCGGCGAGACGTACAGCACCCGGGTTTCCGCGGGCAGGGGGAAACGCTCGCCCTCAGGGACCAGCCCGTCCAGCGCCGCCAGGAAGGCGGCCAGGGTCTTGCCGGAGCCGGTGGGGGCCGCCACCAGGGTGTTGCGGCCGGCCTGGATCAACGGCCAGGCGCGGGCCTGGGCGTCGGTGGGGCCGGCGAACGCCTGCCCCAGCCAGCGCCGGGTGGCGGGGTGGAAGCCGCTGACGGTGTTATCGCGAGGCGATGCGGTGGTTGGTGCGTTCACGCCATCGCCAACCAGGGGGGGGCGCTACTCGCAGGGGCCGACCCAGCGCCCTTGCCAGTTGGTGGTGAAAGACATGGCATTGCCGCCGAAATCGAGGTTCATCGCCATTTTTCCGTGAGCCGTTTCCCCGCTGGAGTGGAACTCGGCGTCGCCGGTCATCTGGCCATGAGGGCCGTCACACTGCATCTGCCAGCTCATGGTGGATGTGCTGGTTTTGAGGTTGTCGATATTGCAGTCCGGCGCGTTCTCAAGGAACACGGCCGGATCGATGCTGGATTCCTTGAAACACTCGGAGTTGGTCGCCGCCGTGGTGTTGCCGTTGCCCGGCAAGGTTGAGGCGGCGGTGAACTCCCAGAGACCCGGCTTGACTTTCATGCCGGTGGCGGCCGCCGCACCGCTCGCGACGGTGAGTGCGAATAACGAGGAGAGAAAAAGGGCTTGGCGCTGCATGGAATACTCCGTTGTTGGTGTTTGTTCGAGGACTACTCAACGGTACGCATTGTAGCGTGCCGATTTGTAAACGTGGTTTACGCAAGCGTTTTCATCGCCTGCTCAATCCCCTTGACTGTCAGGGGGTGCATCCGGTCGCTCATCAGGCGCCGGGTGAGCTGGATGGAGGGCGTCCCGTCCCAGTATTTTTCCGGCTCCGGGTTCAGCCAGACCGCCGACGAGTAGACGTTCAGGATCCGCTGCAGCCACAGTGCGCCGGGCTCCTCGTTGAAGTGCTCGACGCTGCCGTTGGCGTGGGTGATCTCGTAGGTGCTCATGGTGGCGTCGCCGA
>JAYZWP010000368.1:0-5541 GCA_036142245.1 Pseudomonadota bacterium
TGCCGCCTGCTGCGGGCTGAAACCATGAAACTGCGCGAGGGGGACTTCGTCACCGCGGCACGCTGCTTCGGAGTTTCCCACTGGCGAATCCTCAGCCACCACATCCTGCCCAACACCCTGCACATCGTCATCATCACTCTGGCTCTGGATTTCAGTGGTTACGTCCTGGCTGAAGCAGTCCTGTCTTACGTCGGTGTCGGCGTCGACCCGGGCATGATCTCCTGGGGCAACATGATCAATACCGCCCGCCTGGAACTGGCGCGGGAACCGGTGGTCTGGTGGTCCCTGGCCGCAGCCTTCCTGTTCATGTTCACACTGGTGCTTTCCGCCAACCTGCTCGCGGATGCCGTTCGCGATGCGTACGATCCCCGGTTGCGGGGCACGGCATGACCCAAGAGCACGGTACCGCACTGCTGGAGGTTTCGGGTCTAACGACCCGGGTACGGACTCCCGAAGGTGACCAAACCGCGGTGTCGGGGGTGGGTTTCACCCTGCACGCGGGCGAAACACTGGTCCTCGTGGGGGAGTCGGGCAGCGGCAAATCGATGACCGCTTTGAGCCTCATGCGGCTCCTGCCCCCAGCCGCGCGCCTGACAGCAGGGCAGGTGCAACTCGGACAACAGGACCTGACGCGTTTGTCGGAGACGGCGATGCGCGCCGTACGGGGACGCCGAATGGCGATGATCTTCCAGGAGCCGATGACCAGCCTCAATCCGGTGATGCGGATCGGCGATCAGGTGGTGGAGGCGATACGCCGGCACCGCCGAATTGGCCGTCGCGCCGCGTGGGATAGGGCCAGACAACTGCTGGAGGAGACCGGCATCGCCGACGCGCGGCAACGCATGCGTGACTATCCACATCAGTTCTCCGGGGGGATGAAACAGCGCGCGATGATTGCCATGGCGCTCTCCAGAGAACCCCAGTTGCTGATTGCCGATGAACCAACCACGGCGCTGGATGTGACCACCCAGGCCCAGATCCTGACCCTGCTGAAGCGCCTGCAGGCAGAACACGGGATGGGAATTCTGCTCGTGACCCACGATCTCGGCGTGGCCGCCGCCATCGCGGACCGGATCGCGGTGATGCGCGCGGGAGAAATCGTCGAGACCGCGTCCCGTGAGCAGTTTTTCACCGCGCCGCGGCACGACTACTCACAGGCACTGTTTCGCGCCCTTCCCAGCGCCAGCAAGCGGGGCCGTACTCTGACCGGGGATCACCGCCTCCCGGTATCCGCGGCGCTCCCGCCGGCCTCGGAGCCGCTGTTGCAGATTGAATCCCTGGCTGTGACCTTTGGGCACAAGAGCCGATTCGGTCGCACGGATCGCCGGGTGCACGCCGTCCGGGACGTGAATCTTGCCCTGGCACGCGGCGAGACACTGGCCCTGGTCGGGGAATCGGGCAGCGGCAAGACCACCCTCGCCAAGGCGGTGTTGCAGTTGATTCCGAGCTCCGGCTCCATCCGCTTTGGCGGCACCGACCTGTCGACCCTCTCCCGGCATGAACTACGGCGCTGGCGGCGTCGCTGCCAGTTCGTGTTTCAGGATCCCTTCAGTTCGCTCAACCCGCGAATGACGGTGGACGCCATTATCCAGGAGGGCATGATTGCCCAGAACATCGGTGGTGGCGGCGCGCAGCGGCGCGATCGCGTCGCGGAACTGCTGGAACAGGTCGGCCTTCTCGCCGAACACGTAAACCGGTACCCCCACGAGTTCTCCGGCGGCCAGCGCCAGCGCATCGCCATCGCCAGAGCACTGGCGGTGGAACCGGAGTTACTGATCTGCGACGAACCAACCAGCGCACTCGACCTGTCCATTCAGGCACAAATCCTCGATCTCTTGTCGCGATTACGGGAAGAACGGGGATTGGCGTTTCTGTTCATCACCCACAACCTATCGGTGGTGGACTACTTCGCCGACCAGGTCGCCATCATGAAGGCGGGGCGAATCGTCGAGCGGGGTCCGGTGGAACAGATCATGCGTGATCCACGCGATCCTTACAGCCGACAACTGCTGGAGGCCGTGCTGCCGGTTCCCCTGCCCGCCCTGGCAAACAGCGATGTAACACAACAGGCCGAGCAGTGAACTGATTGGCAGCCAGGCGTGGGTTGGTTAACATGACGCAACTGACCGTCCGGTCGGTTTAACACACCTTCCCACCCGAAACATGGCATCCACACACGTCGGGACAGCAGACGCCGCGTCACGCATCCTCCAGGCTGCGGAGACCCTGTTCGCCGCAAAGGGGTACGATGCCGTTTCGCTTAACCTGATCGCCAGTAGCGCGGCGGTAAGTAAGGCCAACATATTTCATCATTTCCGTTCCAAGAGTGATCTGTACTTTGAGGTGTTGCGCAACGCCGCCGCGGCATCACGAGTGGACGTCGGCAACCTGCCGGCACAGAGTGACTACCATGAGCGCCTGGCCGCGTTCGCACGGCAGCATCTGCGTAATTACGTGAATCATCCGACCCGCGCTCGCCTGCTGGTCAGGGAGTTTCTCGATGGCACGGCGCAGATCGGCCAACTGCTGACGCGCGACGAATTCGCCCGAAACTTCGACCAGCTGGTGAACCTGCTGAAGCAGGGTCAGCGCAGCGGACAGTTACGCGACTCCGTCGATCCGGACCTGGTCGCTACGCTCATCATCGCCGCCAATGTTTTCTACTTCCGGGCACGGGTCACGATGCGCCAGATCGGTGCGCCGATATTCGACCAAACGCCTGACGCCTACAGCGACCTGATCACGGAAATTATTCTACGCGGCATCCGCACTTGACCCTGTGGTGTCACCATCGCCACGAGTAAACTTGAGCGCCGCGGACAACGGGTGGTCATGAACACGGCATGACACCGTAGTACAAATCACCGCACTTAAACCTTGAGGAGTGACGCCGACATGTTGAAAGTTTACGGAGCCCCCTATTCCCGTGCCGGGCGCACGGTCTGGATGGCCGAAGAACTCGGTGAGCCCTATGAGTTGATCAGCAAGAACCCACGTACCGGCGAAACCCGGGCGCCGGAGATGCTGGCCCTGAACCCCAATGGCCATGTCCCGGTGATTGAGGATGGCGATTTCGTTCTGTGGGAATCAATGGCGATCAATCTGTATCTTGCCCAGAAGCGCAACAAGTTGTGGCCCAGCGGCGTGGAAGACCAGGCCCGGGCCTCCCAATGGAGCTTCTGGGTAATGACCGAGGTGGAACCCCCGCTGATATCGATCCTGATGAACAGCATGTTCCTGCCCGAAGACCAGCGCGATGCTGGAGCCGTCACGAAGGGCATGGAAGCGCTCAAGGCGCCCATGGCCGTATTGAACGCCGCTCTTGATGGCACGGACTACCTGCTGGGCAAGGCTTTTTCGGTCGCGGACCTCAATGTCTGCTCCGTGCTGGGATTTGCCCACTACTTCCAGTTCGACTTTAGCCCGTACCCGAACGTCGGTGCCTGGCTGCAGCGTTGCGCCAGCCGTCCCGCCCACCAGAAGATGGCTGAACTGGCGCAACAAGCCATGGCGGGTTGACGTTACTCAGCGACTCTATTCGCGCCGTGAACTGAATACGAGAAGGGGGGCGTAGCCCCCCTTCTCGTTCGCGGTTACCGGGTCCGCCCACCTGGCCGGCAGTGGCCGGAAGGATGAATCAGACCTCCGCGATGGCCGAGGCGGCGACCGTTTCGTCGTCGTCCGGGGACGTACGCACCCGCTCCCGCAACTCCTTACCCGGTTTGAAATGCACCACATAGCGCCCCGGCAGCGGTACGGCCTGCCCGGTCTTGGGGTTCCGCGCCATTTTCGGGCGCCGGTAATTGAGCGAAAAACTGCCGAAACCACGCACCTCGATCCGGTCTCCGCTGGCAAGAGAGTCGATCATCTGCTCCTGGATGATCTTCACCGCCCTCTCAATGTCCTTCGGATGCAAACCATCCAGGCTGTTACACAGTTTTTCAATGAGTTCCGAACGTACCATGGGTGAGGCGCTCTGCTTCAGGAGTGGAAGGCCGTTCTCCACTCCAGACCTATCAGCGGGCTGGAAGTTTACAATAAATTCAATACGTTGTGGCCGTATCGGCCTGCGCACCACCGCCCTTGTGAACCGCCAGGATTCGTCAGGCATTGCGTATGACTTCGGTCAGGGTGGCCGTGATGCAGATAAGCTAAGGTACTTTTAACGCAGTTACCGGGAGACTGAACCATGGAAAGTGCTGAAATCAACAAGATCCTTGTCCCCACGGATTTTTCCGAGCCTGCCTTGAAAGCATTACGTTACGCCGTCGGCTTGGCATCCAGACTGCAGGCAGCGCTGACACTGCTGTACGTCGTGGAGCCGGCGATCTACCCGGCGGAGTTGGGGATCGCGGTCAACATTGAGGGAGACCTGATGGATCGCGGAAGAGAGCAGATCACCAAGCTGGCCGCCCAGGAGTGTGGCGCCATCGCCACGGATACCGAAGTCATCACGGGTGTCGCCGACCTGAAAATCGTCGAGACAGCAGAAGAACGCAGTGTCGATATGATTGTCATGGGGACCCACGGTCACAGCGGACTGGCCCATGTGCTGCTCGGCAGTACGACCGAGCGCGTCGTCCGCAAAGCCCCCTGCCCGGTGTTGACTATCCGCAGTTCGGAGTAAAGCCCCCTCGCGATTACCCGGGTCGCGACAACACCGCCTGAGCGAGTGCCGCTACCCGCCGGCTGGCATTGGCGTGTCGGCGGACCGTTTACTGTTCACGCGTAACCAGAACACCAACGCACCCGCGCCGAGCGCCATCGCCGTAAGCAGGGCCATTCCCGACTGGTAATTGCCGGTCGCATCGAAAAGTCTCCCAACGAGGGAGATACTGACAAAACTCCCCAATGCGCCGGCGGAATTCACGACGGCGATACCAATGGCGGCGAGCCGCGCCGGCAGCGCCACGGTAACCAATCCCCAGTAGGTACTGAACCCGCCACCCATACCGACCATCAACACGACGAAGCCAGTGAGCAAGGCGAACAAGCTCTCACCCACGATGAGCAGCCCGAATCCCACGGAGCCCACCAGCGCGGCGGAAATGACATGCCAATGGCGCTCGCCGGTACGATCCGAGTGTCTGCCCCAATACACCATGGCGATGGCGAACGGGATATAGGGTAAGCCAACCAGCCAGCCGATGGTGTCGTTACCCAATCCAGGATGGTGATATTGAATCAGCGTCGGCGCCCAGAGCATGATGCCGGCGAACGACCCGAGATAGCAGAAGTAGATCAGCGCCAGAAACCAGATTCCCGGATTGAAAAGTTTTTCCCAGAAACCCTGTTCGAGTTGATGGTGAGCGTCAGCGGGTGACACGTTCGCTACCAACCAGTCCCGCTCAGCTGCGGAAAGCCACGCGGCTTGTTGGGGACGGTCAGTCATGACCGCCAATACGACAAAAGCAAGCAGCACCGTAGGCAAGCCCTCCAGAATGAATAACCACTGCCAACCGGCGAGTCCCGTCATCTGGTCCGTTGCCTCCAGGATCCAACCCGACAGCGGACTGCCCAGCAGTCCGGCAATCGCCAGGG
>JAYZWP010000369.1:0-5335 GCA_036142245.1 Pseudomonadota bacterium
CATCCACGTAGATGGCCGCGGCGCCCATCGCCTGCGCCTTCTTCTTCGCCGGCTGCAGTTCTTCGGCCCCTTGACCGATATCCGCGGTGAAGGTGACCACCTCACAATGGTAGGTCTCCTGCAGCCACTTCAGGATGATGGAGGTATCCAGCCCGCCGGAGTAGGCGAGCACTACTTTGCTGACCTGGGACATCTGCTATCGAGGTTTCCTTATTACACAAAGCGCCGCCGCACCCACAGCCGGTACGGGTCAACCGGGTAGTTTAGGCGCTCCGCAAACGCGCAGGGCACTAGAAAGCACGGTGTAGCGGCAAAATCCAACGCACCGATTCGGCGCAGCGCAAGTTCGTTTGCAAACCAGACACGCACCGCCGCGGCAGGGCCCAGCCCGGGGCCTGCATCCCGCCGGCGCTGTTCCGACAGTTTGTGGACCACGCGCTGCCACAGGCTGTCACCCGCCTGTTAAATTGTTGCGCGACAACCCGATCACCTCCCCCACCTCCAGATGATTGCTGACGAATCGATCGCCGCCCTCGGCACGGCACTGACCGGCGGCGAGTGCTCCAGCGTGGAATTGACCCGCCATTTCCTGTCGCGCATCGAAGCGGCGGACGGCGTGCTGAACAGCTTCGTCAGCGTGACGGCGGAGCAGGCGCTGGAACAGGCGGCAGAGGCGGATGCGCGCATCGCCCGCGGCGAAGCCGGGCCCTTGACCGGTATACCCATCGCACATAAGGACATTTTCTGCACCGCCGGGGTAAGAACCACCTGCGGCTCGCGCATGCTGGCCGAGTTCGTCTCTCCGTATGACGCCACGGTGGTGCAGCGGTTGCGGGAGGCGGGAACCGTCATGCTGGGCAAGACCAACATGGACGAGTTCGCCATGGGCTCTTCGAACGAGACCTCCTGGTTCGGGCCGGTACGCAACCCCTGGGACACCGGCCGGGTGCCGGGGGGCAGCTCCGGGGGATCGGCAGCCGCCGTGGCCGCGGGATTGGCGGTCGCCGCAACCGGAACGGATACCGGGGGATCTATTCGCCAGCCCGCCTCTTTTTGCGGACTTACCGGCCTCAAGCCGACCTACGGGCGGGTCTCCCGCTACGGGATGGTGGCGTTCGCTTCCTCCCTCGACCAGGCGGGCCCGATGACCCGCAGCGTGGCAGACGCGGCGCTGCTGCTCTGCGTCATGGCCGGGGCGGACCCGCGAGATTCCACCTGTCTGGCCGCACCTGCGCCGGATTTCAGCGCCGCCCTGAACGGCGGGGTAGCAGGACTGACCATCGGCTTGCCTAAGGAGTATTTCTCCAGTGACCTGGATCCGGATACCGCCGCGACCGTCGAAACTGCCCTGAAGGAGCTCGAGCGTCAGGGAGCGAAACTGAAGGAAATCAGCCTCGCAACGACACCGCTGGCTATCGCGACCTATTACGTGGTCGCGCCGGCGGAGTGCTCGTCGAATCTGTCGCGGTTCGATGGGGTTCGCTACGGCTATCGGATCGCGGACGCCAAAGACCTGGACGACCTTTACACGCGCTCGCGCAGCGAGGGGTTCGGGGCGGAGGTGAAGCGCCGCATCATGATGGGCACCTATGTGCTTTCGGCCGGTTACTACGACGCCTACTACCTGCGTGCCCAACGCGTGCGGCGCTTGATCAAGGACGATTTCACCAACGCCTTCCGGGAGGTCGACCTGGTGGCTGGCCCCGCGACGCCCGGTCCCGCTTTCGGACTGGGGGACAAGGCGGACGATCCCATCAGCATGTACCTGTCGGACGTATACACCAGCGCTGCCAGCCTGGCCGGTCTGCCAGCCATGTCGCTGCCGGCGGGACTTGTTGCGGGGCTGCCGGTCGGGCTGCAGTTGATCGGCAACTATCTGGACGAAGCCCGGCTGCTGGCCGCCGGGCACGCCTTGCAGCAGGCGACCGACTGGCATCGGCAGCGCCCGACAGCGAACCCGGGAAGCAAGTGATGCGCTGGGAACCGGTTATCGGACTGGAAATTCACACCCAGCTTGCCACCACCAGCAAGCTGTTTTCCGGCGCACCGACGGCCTACGGCGCCGACCCCAACACCCAGGCTTGCGCGATCGACATCGCCCTGCCGGGGGTACTGCCGGTGCTGAACCGCGAAGCGGTCACCCTGGCGATGACCTTCGGCCTGGCGATTGGCGCCCGGATCAACCGCCGGTCGGTGTTCGCGCGGAAGAACTACTTCTATCCGGACCTGCCGAAGGGCTACCAGATCAGTCAGTACGAGATTCCGGTGGTAGCGGGAGGGACCATTCAGATCACCTCCGCAGCCGGCACGAACCAGCTGGTGCGCATCACCCGTGCCCATCTCGAAGAAGACGCCGGCAAATCCCTGCACGAGGATTTTCACGGTCAGACCGGCATCGACCTGAACCGCGCCGGCACACCGCTGATCGAGATCGTCACCGAACCGGACCTGCGCAGCGCAGCGGACGCCGCCGAGTGCATGCGCCGCATCCACGCCCTGGTGCGCTACCTCGGCATCAGCGACGGCAACATGCAGGAGGGCTCGTTCCGCTGTGATGCCAACGTATCTCTGCGCCCCGCGGGCAGCGACACCCTGGGTACCCGGGCCGAGATCAAGAACCTGAACTCGTTCCGCTTTCTGGAACGCGCCATCGAGGTGGAGATCGAGCGCCAGACAGACCTGCTTGAAGCGGGGCGGAGCATCGTGCAGGAGACCCGCCTGTACGACCCGCAGCGCGACGAGACCCGCGCCATGCGGACCAAGGAAGAGGCCAATGATTACCGCTACTTCCCCGACCCGGACCTGCCGCCCCTGGTCGTTGACGAAGCCTGGGTGGACGCGGTCCGTGCCAGCCTGCCGGAATTGCCGGACGCCCGGCGGGACCGCTTTGTCGCCGAGTTGAATCTGAAGCCGGAGGACGCCGCGCAGCTCGCCGGTGATCACGCCACAGCGAACTACTTCGAAGCCGTGCTTGCGGCGTTCGGCGACGATCCGCGCCTGGTGGCCAACTGGGTGGTCGGGGAACTGACCGGAGCGCTGAACCGGCAGGATCTCCCCATCGAGCAATCTCCCGTGGACGCTGTCCAGCTTGCCGGCCTGCTGAAACTGATCACCGACGGTACCATCTCGGGGAAAATCGCCAAAGAGGTGTTTGCCGGGATGTGGGATGGTGAAGGTGATGCAGCGCAGATCGTCGAAGCTCGCGGCCTGAAACAAATTTCAGACGTCGACGAGCTGGAAGCTGTCGTCGCCCGGGTGGTGGCCGACAACCCGGCACAGGCGGATCAGTTCCGTGCCGGCAAGGACAAGCTGATGGGCTTTTTCGTCGGCCAGGTGATGAAAGCCACCGGCGGCAAGGCGAACCCCGCACAGGTGAATGCGCTGCTGCGGGAGCGGCTGAAGTAGAGGCGTGGCCAGGTACCCGCACGCAATCACAGGTAACCGTAACGGCGCAGACCCGCCCGGGCGATGAACTCCACCCCCAGGCGGTGACGACGCGGCATCGCCTGCCGCCACTCCTGGTCCTCACGCAAGGCGACGCCACCGGTTTGAAAGCGCACCGGGTTGCCGGAGACCATGTGGTTGGGCGCCAGGCTCACCTCCCCATCGCGGAGCAGCGTGTCGGGGTAGTCGAGATCGAGGCCCAATGCGGCGACGGTTGTGCGCAAGGTAGCAAGAGGGTCGCGCAGCAGATCCTCGTAACGAAGGCGCGTAATGGGCGCCGACCCACGCCCCAACCGGTCGATTTCGGCATTCACCGCGCCCCAGCGCAACGCCGACCGCAGGGGATTGCGTACGCGCATGCGCGCGCCGCCCCCCTGCACTTCCGGCCTCAGCTTGACGCGGGTGCGCGAGAATGCGGCAGCGCGGCCGTCGCGTATCAGATGGATGTAGCGCGCATCGACCCCCTGCGCTCCGGCAAAGAAGAAGGCGTGCCCGGCATCTTTGGAGGAGTCGATGATCACGTCGGCGCCACTCACCTGGCCGATGGCGCGGTAAATCCGGCGCCACAGGTCAAGATACTCGCGTTCCGGAGCGCTCAATGCGGCGCCCCGGACGATCTGGCGCACCCGGCGCACCGCATTGGCGCGGCGGCGCACGGCGAGAACGGCCCCGGGATCCGGCACACCGTCGGGGAACGCCTCCGCGATCACCGCGCACCAGAACGGACAGTCGGCAAAAGCGCTGCCGCAACTGCAGCGCTGATTCTTTTGAAAGCCACGACGCCACAGGTTACGCAGCTCTCCGGTCGACACCGTGCCCTCGGCGCAACCCAGCAAGCGGTCCAGCAGGGTCGAACCGCTGCGGCCATAGCCGACAACGAAAATGACACTCGACATGTTCACGATGTGCTCCACGGGCTTCTGGGCAGGGTTACCATATCGTCGCGGCGTCGCCGCCGTAACTGGGGCGGCCGACTTTTCCTCTCAGCCGGAGCTGACATTCCCACAATGGAACAGATAACCGACCGCATGCAGGTGCTCGGCGACCTGGTGCGCGGTGTGATGGTCGCTGACCTCGGTTGCGTGGACGCCCGGCCGGGCAAGGAGCGCAGCACCGGTCGTGTGGCGCGCAAACCCAATTCGCTGCACCGGGAATTACTCACGATCAACCCGGATATCCTCGGGATCGACATCGACGCGGAAGGGGTCGACGCACTGGCGGGGCAGGGTTTTCGCGTCCTGTGCGCCGACGCGGAGGTCATGGATTTAGGGACACGCTTCGACGTGATCGTGGCCGGAGAACTGATCGAACACCTGGAAAACCCGGGACGCTTCCTGCGCAACCTGCGCCGCCACCTGACCAGGGGAGGCCAGCTGGCGCTGACCACGCCGAACCCCTTCTACGCCGGTCAGCGCTACAAGATCTGGCGCCACGGCCGGCCATCGGTGCATGAGGATCACACCTGCTGGTTCGACCCGAAGACCCTGCATCAACTGCTGGAGCGAACCGGGTACCGCGTGACGCAGCGCTTCTGGATTCAACCGCGCCGCTCCCTACTGAAGACTTGGCCCGCAAAATTCCGCCCTTATTTCGCCCACTCATTCCTGATAGTCGCCACGCCCGCCGCACAGTCCGAATAGTCACTCGCCCGGCTTGGTCACCAGAATGTCCTCCATCACCAGGAACTGGAGATCGGAGCCGAGAAACATGTCGAGCGCGTCCTGCGGTGCACAGACCATCGGCTCGCCGCGGCGGTTGAGGGAGGTGTTCAGCAGCACCGCGTTGCCGGTCTGCGCCTCGACCGCGTCGAGCAGGGCGTGGTAGCGGGGGTTCGCCTCGCGCGTCACGACCTGCACCCGGGCGGTGCCGTCTTCGTGCACCACTTCGGGGA
>JAYZWP010000370.1:0-9350 GCA_036142245.1 Pseudomonadota bacterium
CCGCCATGAACTCCATGCCGGTAGGGATGCACGAGCGACTCTGGGAAGCCCACGACCTGATCCTGAAAGCCTGGACCACCCACGACGGTCCGTTCAACTGGGAGTCGGAGCACTTTCACCACCGCCAGGTGAACATCTGGCCGCGGCCCTACCAGCAGCCCCATCCGCCGGTCTGGGTCACCGCATTGTCCTCCGGCAGCATCGCCCCGGTGGCGGATCACCACTACGTGGCGGCGACCTTCCTCACCGGCAAGGAGAAAACGCGCGACATCTTCACCGCCTACCGTGACCGGCGCACCAGTCAGGGTCACCCGCGACCGAACAACGACCGCACCGCCTACGCTGCCCTGCTCTACACCGGGGAAACGGACGAGGAAGGCCAGGCCGGCGCAGAGAAGCTGATGTGGTACATCACCCACAACAAGGTCCCGCCCCATTTCTCGAACCCGCCGGGCTACAACTCGGTGGATGCCATCGTCAACGTGCTCAAGAGCGGCAAGAGCCCCTACCTGTTCGGTAACTTCAGCCTGGATACTCTGATGGATCAGGGCATCGTATTCGCCGGCAGCCCGGACACGGTCTACGAGCAGATCCGCGAGTTCTACGACCTGGTGGGAGGTTTTGGCCACCTGCTGATCATGGGCCAGGCGGGCTTCCTCGAACACGACGAAACGGTCAAGGGGATCAAGCTCTTCGCCGAAGAGGTCTATCCCCGCCTGAAGGAGTTGGACTGACTCATGGCCACCTGGGAAAGCCGCTTCATCGACGTCGGTGGTATCCGCACGCACTATCTGGAGGCGGGTGAAGGTCCGACGGTGGTACTGCTGCACAGTGGGGAGTTCGGCGGCTGCGCCGAACTTTCCTGGGAACACAACATCCCGGCGTTGGCGCGGCGGTTTCGCGTCGTCGCACCCGACTGGCTCGGTTTCGGCAAGACCGACAAGCTCTACGATTTTGCGCAGGGTCACCGGCGCATGCTCACCCACATAGTGAGCTTCCTCGAAACCCTGGGCATCGATCACGCGGATTTCATCGGCAACTCCATGGGTGGCTCGTTCCTGTGCCGGGTGGCCGCGAGCGACCAGCCGATCTTCCCGATCCGCCGCATGGTGCTGGCGAGTGGCGGCGGCTTCGCGCCGGACAACCCGGCCCGTCGCGCCCTGCTGGAGTACGACTGCACCCGGGATGCGATGCGCGCCATTCTGCAGGCGGTGTTTCACGACCCGGCCTGGGCGCAGGATGAAAGCTATATCGAGCGCCGTCACGCCCTTACCCTGGAGCCCGGAGTCTGGGAGTGCGCCGCGGCGGCCCGCTTCCGCTCTCCCGCCATGGCGCCGCCAAAGGAATTTGGCAAGGCGGATGACACTGCCTACGAGAAGGTGTCCGTGCCGACACTGATCGTGGCGGGCGCCAACGACCAACTGCGCCTGCCCGGTTACGCGGACGAACTGCACGAGCGCATTGTCGGGTCGCAGTTGCTGGTATTCGACAACTGCGGCCACTGTCCCAACATCGAAAAGGCGGACCAGTTCAACACCGCCGTGATCGACTTTCTGACCCGTTGACGGGAGGAGCTTCTCCATGGACATGCCCCTGCGCGCGCTGCCCGACCCGCTGAATGATTACCGCTGGCCGGCGGCAGAGAACGAAGTCCCCAAGGATGTGTTCAGCCGCGATGATATTTACCGCCGCGAGTTGGAACGGCTGTTCGCCGGGCCGGTATGGCACGTCGCCGCGCACCGCGCCGAGTTGCCGAACCGGTGCGACTTCAAAACCACCTGGGTCGCGGAAACGCCGATTCTGGTGGTGCAAGGCGATGACAGCGTGATGCGCGCCTTCTACAACGCCTGCTCGCACCGCGGGGTGATGCTGGAAACGCGTCGTCGCGGCCATGCCCGGGAGTTCGAATGCCCCTACCACCGCTGGCTGTTCGACGAAAAAGGCACCTTGCGCGCCTGCCCGGCGGAGAACGACTTCATTCCCGGCTTTGACAAGGCGGACAACGGCCTGGCGCAGATCCGTTGCGAGGAGTTTCTCGGGCTGGTGTTCGTCACCCTGAGCGACGAGACGCCACCCCTGCGGGAGTACCTCAAGGGGATGGAGCCGGGCCTGGAGCTGGTGCTGATGGGCGATGGCGACTGCCGTTTGCTCGGTTATCACAAGACCGTCATCGACGCGAACTGGAAGCTTTATCGCGACAACGACGGCTACCACACGCCGCTGCTGCACAAGGCCTTCACCTGGCTCAACTGGCAGGGCGGTAAGGGCAGCCAGACCGTGACGGAGCAGGGACATCTGGCGGTAACGGCAGACCTGAAACCGCTGTCCGACACCGGGATACTGCACGATCCCTCGTTGCTGGAATTCAAGGCCGCGATCCGTGCCGGCGGCGAGGGCCCGCAAGCCAAGACCGGCGTGCTGGTGCTCTCCCCCGGCACCCTGATCAGCAAGGCGCTGGACCTGCCGATCATCCGCTATTCCCTGCCCAAGGGGGTGGACCGCACTGAAATCCACTGGACCTTCATCGCCCACAAGGACGACGACCCGGAGATGCTGCAGCACCGCATCCGCCAGGCCAACATGATGGGTCCCAGTGCCATGATCAGCCTGGAAGACGCCGCCGTCTTCAACCGCACCCAAAAAGCGTGCGCCACCCAGCCGCCCAATACCCAGTTCGTGAAGGGCTTCCGGCCCGGCATGGACCTCGCCGCCGCCGGCCAGAACGACGAGGTGGGCAACCTCGCCTGGTGGGAGATCTACCGGCGACTGATGGGTTTCCAGCGGGAGGCGGCCTGATGTTGACCCCGGACGTTCTCCAGCGGCTGGACGCACTGCAACTCGACTATATCGATGCCCTGGACTCGAAAGACCTGCCGCGCTGGCTTGAAACTTTCCAAAAGGACCAGGGGGAGTACTACGTCATACCCGGCGAACACGTCGAAGAGGATCTGCCGCTCTCCCTGTTGCATGACGACTGCTACGCCCGCATCCAGGACCGGGTGAATTTCATCGAAAAGGTCTGGGTCGGCATCTACGAGGACTACCAGATGCGCCACTTCGTGCAGCGGGTACGGGCCACCCCGGGCGACGCGCCGGACACCTATGACATGAAATCGAACGTCTCGGTGCTGTACACCAACACCGAGGGACACGCCCAGGTGCTGGCGGTGGGCACTTACGAAGACCGGGTGCGGATGAATGGCGGCGCGGCGCGCTTTCTGCGCACGCGGGTGATTCTGGATAACTTCACCACGCCGCGTTACATCGTTTACCCGCTCTGATTGCGACTTTTTTTAAGGAGACGTCCATGCCGGGACGGTTACAGGACAAGGTGGTGATGGTGGTCGGTGCCGGACAATCCGGCAGCGGCGGAGTTATCGGCAACGGCCGCGGCGCGGCGCTGCTGATGGCGCGCGAGGGCGCCCGCTGCTTTCTCCTCGACAAGGATCCCGACAGCCTGCAGGCGACAGCCGACCTGATTCGTGACGAAGGGGGCACGGTGGCGACTCACGTGACCGACTCGTCGGTCATCGAGCAGGCCAGCGCCGCGGTTGCCGCCTGCGTGAGTCAGTTCGGAGCCCTGCATGTCGTGCACCACAACGTCGGCATCGGCTGGGGCGATGGCAACGCCGAGGACATCGACCCGGATGTCTGGCAGCAGTTTTTCTCTGTCAACGTCCATGGTGCGCTCTGGATAGCGCGGGCCGCCATCCCGGAACTGCGCAAGGCCGGCGGCGGCGCCATCACGTTCGTCTCATCCATCGCGGGGATTCGTTACGCCGGGGATCGCATGCCGCGCCTGGGCTACGCCACCACCAAGGCGGCGCTGCACGGCATGGTGCACCACCTGGCAGGCCAGTACGGCCCGGACGGAATCCGCACCAACGCCATCCTGCCGGGCTACATCGACACCCCGATGACGCAACAGGATGCGGCCGCCCGCCGCGAACGTGAGGCGCTGATCCCGCTGCGCCGCCAGGGTACCGGCTGGGATATCGGCTGGGCGGGCGTATTCCTCGCCTCCGATGAGGCGGCCTTCATCAATGGCCACCTGCTGGTAGTGGACGGCGGCATGACCGTACAGTTCCGGCCGGATTGAGCCGCATGATGCGACCAGGGAGCAGAACATGACCATCGACAAATCGAAACCCATCGCCGTGATCGGCGCCGGCTTCATGGGCAGCGTGATCGCCACCATTTATGCCCGGCACGGCTACCGGGTACGCCTGCACGACCTGTCCGCGGAGGCGCTGGCGAGCTACGCCGAACGGGCGACTCCGATTGCGGAGAGCCTGGCAACGCCGGACTGCTGCGTCGCTGACATCCTGGGCCGGGTCGACACGGTCGGGAATCTCGCCGAGGCGGTCGCGGGTGTCAGCATGGCTCATGAGGTCGCCCAGGAGGATCTCGCCACCAAGCAGGCGCTGTTCGAGCAACTCGACGGTCTCTGCCCGCCAGAGGTGGTGCTCGGCACCAACACATCCTCCTTCCGCCTCACCCACCTGTGCGAACGGGTTAAGCACAAGGAACGCGTCATCGGCATCCACTACATCACACCGGCGCACATCATCAAGGCGGTGGAGGTGATTGTCGCGGACTTCACGTCAGAAGAAACCATCGCCTGGGCGCACGCCTTCCTCGCCAGCATCGACCATGTCGGTGTGCAGTGCCGCGAGAGTCCCGGCTTTCTGGTGAACCGCATCCAACTCGCCATGCTGGCGGAGATTCACCGCATCGTCGACGAGGGTCTGTCGACACCGGAGGATATCGACGCCGCGATCCGCCTGAGTCTGGGTCCGCGCTGGGCGTTGTGGGGCGCCCTGCTGTGCGAGGACCTGGTCGTCAATAAACGCACCGCCCTGGCGGTCTTCGACTATATGCGCGACCAGACCGGTGTCGACTATTACGAATCCACCCCAACGCTGCGCGAGATGATCGGGCGCGGCGAACAGGGGGCGATCTCCGGCAAGGGATGGTACGAATGGGAAGCACCCTATCCCGAAGTGGTCCGCGAACGGGATCGCCAGCTCGCCGAAATTCTGGCCTGGCTGGAGAACCGCAGGCCGCTGGATTCGCTCGGCGCGAGTTAGCCTGACAGCGGTTTTATCGAGGCTCGATCAGCAACGCGCGGAACCCGGCGGTCATCTCGGTCGCCCCGCCCTCGGACACCACCATCACCCGGTCCAACCCCATCACCGCGGCGACATCGCGCCACTGACCGCCCGCGACGGCAAGCGCGGTGGCGGCCGCATCGGCCCAGGCACCGTCCGGATGGATGACGGTCACTGACGCGACCTGCGTCACCGGATAACCGGACTCGGGGTTTAGCAGGTGTCCCCAGCGAATGCCCTCCCCCTGACGATACCGCTCGTAGTTGCCGGAGGTCATGGCACACAGATCCTGCGGCAGCGCGATCACCACCCGCACGCTGCTCTTGTCGAACGGATCGCGGATACCGACGCGCCAGGGTCCCTGAGGGCCCCTGCCGAGAACGCACAGATCCCCGCCCGCGTTAAGCAGCGCACCGGATACCTCGTCGCTGCGCAGCCGCTGGCGCGCCAGATCGAGCGCGTAGCCCTTGGCGATGCCGCCAAAATCGAGTTGCAGTGCTGGATTTCGGGAGCGCACGGCCCCATCGCGGAATTCCAGGTCGGTCATCCGCGGGTTGGCGCTCACCAGATCGGCGATCAAACTTGCATCGGGCGCCTCACCGACGGGTAGCTCATCGCCGTGAAAGCCCCAGAGCGCGACCAGCCGCCCGATGGCTGGATTGAACCGGTGGCCGCTTGCCCGCGCCACCGTACTGCTCACCTCGATAAGTCCCAGCAGATCCGGGTCAACCAAGGACCAGGCTCCGCTTGAGAGCTGCCCGTTGAGGGTTGTCAGCCGTCCCGGTTTCCAGGGATGCCAGTCCCGGTGCATCGCCTGGAACAGGGCATCCACTCTGTCGAGCGTGGCCTGAACCGCCGCTTCGTTCGCACCGATGAGCGTGACCTCCACCAGGGTGCCGAATACGTAGAGCCCCGCGGTTCGGGTAGTCGGTTGCCCGACACAGCCCGTCAGCAACAGGCCACCCAACAGCCAAACCGCTAGAGGTGGCCGGACGCTCCGTTTCACGGATAACGCCATAGCGTCATCGGGCGCACAATGAGTGGCTCATTTGCTATTGAAGGAGCTGCAAATATGGGGTCCAAGGTCGCAGTCATCGTAGGGATTGGTCCGGGTAATGGCAGTGCGCTGGCGCGCCGTTTCGCCGCGGCCGGTTACGCAACGGCGCTATTATCGAGGCGTCTTGAAACCAGCAGTGCTTTGGCAGGCGAACTTGGCAACAGCCGCGCCTACGCCTGCGATGCAACCGACGCCAGCGCGGTGGGCGAGGTATTTCAACAAATCCGCGCCGATCTGGGGGCGGTTGACACCCTCGTACACAACGCCGGCAATGCCGTGTGGGGCGACATCGAAAGCCTGTCACCCCGGGATTTCGAAGACTCCTGGCGAGTCAACACCCTGGGACTGGTCCACACCGCCCAGGCGGTGATACCGGACATGACGGCGACGGGCGGCGGCAACATCGCGGTGATTGGCGCCACCGCCAGTAAACGCGGCGGGGCCGGATTCGCCGCTTTTGCCTCCTCGAAAGCGGCCCAGTACGTGCTGGCCCAATCGATGGCACGCCATCTCAGCCCGCGGGGAGTTCACGTCAGTTACTACGTCATAGATGGCGCCATCGATCTGCCACGGTCACGACAGCGGATGCCGGACGCACCGGATGATTTCTTCCTGCAACCCGCAGACATTGCCGAGACCGTGTTCAACATCACGCAACAACCCCGATCGGCCTGGTCATTTGAAGTTGATCTGCGCCCGTTCGGGGAAAAGTGGTGACCGATGACACATCCGGCCATTCGGCACCGACGTGATGAAGGCTGCAACCCATCCAGATCAATCCAGAGCCGGTAGTTCGGCGCTATAAGAACGTCGCGAAGCACACCGGCAGAGGGGACCGAAAGCTCGATGAGCAATCAACCTGAATGGCAGGGAATGACGGCGAGCCAGGTGGTGGCGGCGGAGGTGTCCGCTATCAAGCAGATGGCAATACGCGCCGCCGGCCGAGACAATGTTGCATCCCTCGCCTGGGGCCTGCCCTCCTTCCCGACGCCCGAGCCGATCCGCAGCGCCGTCGCCGAACAATTGCGCAGCGATCCCGACATCGGCAAGTACACCCTGCCGGACGGGTTGCCGGCACTGCGGCAGCTGGCGGCCCGGCGGCACCGGCAGGAAATCGGCATGCGGGTCGATCCTGACCGTCAGGTGATGATCACAGCCGGCAACATGCAAGCCCTGAGCACCCTGCTGCACGTTGTCCTGGACCCGGGCGACGAGGTGATCCTGACCGACCCAGGCTTTGCCTCCCACTATCAGCAGATTGCGTTGCATCTCGGCAAACCAGTCCCTTGGCGGCTACTCGAAGAGAAGGGCTGGCAGATGGATATCGATGCGTTGCCGGGGCTGGTAACGCAACGGACCAAGGCGATCATCCTGGTCAATCCCGCCAACCCGACCGGCACGTTGCATCGTGAAGAAGAACTCGTGGCTTTGGCGGACCTGGCACGGCAGCTACGCCTGCTGCTGATCCTGGATGACCCGTACTCGGCGTTCGTCTACGGTACGGATACCAGAATCTACAACCCGGCGGCCGACCCCCGGATCGCCGACCAGGTCGCTTATTGCTTTACTTTCTCGAAGTGTTTCGCAATGAGCGGGTGGCGACTCGGATACATGATCATCCCCGCCTGGCTGAAGGCACAGGCCATGAAGGTGCACGATGCCAACATGATCTGCGCACCGAGGATAAGTCAAATCGCGGGAATCACGGCTTTGTCTCACCCATCCCACCACCTGGCTGACTTCCGCGATGCTCTGAGCCGGCGCCGCGATCTGATCCTGTCACGCCTGGACCGTCTGCCGGGCAGCTTCACCTACACCGCGCCACAGGGAGCCTATTATGTTTTCCCGAAGATTCTGCGCAGGCATACCGATTCGCGTGCCTTCTGCATGGAACTGCTCGATCGGGCCGGGGTCTCCTTGACCCCCGGTAGCGCATTCGGCCGCGCCGGGGAGGGCCATGTGCGCATGGCGTATTGCGTCGATGAATCGGTAATCAACGACGCCTTCGATCGAATGGAACAGTACTTCAGGGACTGAACTCGATACGACACCCGACCGACAAGGGTTGATCAATAGGGGTAGTCTTCTTCCGATGACTGCCAGGGTGTCGGATCGAACGCCGGACCCCGCTCCATGCGCAGCGCCTCCAGCTCTCCGGACCCGATCATGTCGGGCTGATCGAGCAAAGTGACCTGTTCCCGATGCGCCAGCCGGCGCGCGGCGCGCACGACATCTTCCACCAGCGGCCGCCACTCACCATCCTCTCCGGCCAGGTGCATCGCCACCTCCGCCGGTCGCAGGAAAGCGCCTGGCTGCAAGTCATCCAGCATATCCACAATGGTCTTCTCAAATTCCAGACTCTGGGTCTTGCGCCCGCCCAGCGCACACGCCCGCGAACAAAACTTCACCGCATGCCAGTTACGCAGGTAACGGCGTCGCGGCATGAATTCAGTTCCGCATCGGGCACAGCGTTTCATCCCGGAGTTAACAGGCATGGCCATGCTCCTGTCCGGATGGCAATGGCATCGGCTCCCCGATACCAGGGGCGACCGGTTCTTTGGTCCAACACGTAGAAATCAAGTAAGGCTCTCCAGTCGGTGCGACGCCCACTGCCGGACGCGGCACGGTCTTCCTCTTCCCTTGCGATGTTTCTGGCTTCTGTAACGTCGCCCAGTCCGTGGCATGCCCGATCACGAGGCTCCGCCCCGTACCGTCTCCCGGATTCCCCCGGCCCCGTTTGACGGTTCGAAAGATGGCACTGCACTACCAGAAATTCGACCGTGGCGGCCGTCGCGGGTTCCTAGCCCCGTACCCGCCACCAAGGTGGCTGGTCTCCCGGCGAATGGCCGCTCTGGAACGGAATTTCTGGTTGTCTAAACCAAACCGCCTGTTCTGTGGATCGTTTTTGGATGGCTGCCCTGATCAGCCACCTGCCGCTCAAGCCTCCCCGACTTGGCGGCGACGGTTCGATTTCCTATTTTGCACGAATATGACAGTATCGGATAGATAATCGACTCCGGTCAGGCGGCTGTTAGCGACAAATCGCATGCGTTCACAGCGTGATGTGGACGTCACCGCGTGTGCGCGACGATGAAGTCGCCGACCGCTTCCAGGGTGCGCTGGCCCTCCGGAAGCCGCGCGGCGAACATCGGCCAGACGTGAGGCATGCCGTGGCCAACCTG
>JAYZWP010000371.1:0-4545 GCA_036142245.1 Pseudomonadota bacterium
CGACCTGGCGGCGCTGGTGTTGGTGCTGCAGGTCGTGACCGGGTTGATGCTCTGGCGTCGCTGATTGCAACGCCTCACCGGCGGTCCCCCTCTTCCGGATCGATTTCGGCTGCATAAAGCGCTTCCAGGCTCTCGCGGCGCCGCACCAGCCGGTGCTGCGCCCCGCTCACCAGCACCTCGGCCGGGCGGGGACGGCTGTTGTAGTTGGAGGCCATCACGAAACCGTACGCGCCGACATCCGACACCGCCAGCAGGTCGCCGGCTTGCAGGGCGAGGCGCCTTGCGAGACCGAGAAAATCGCCGCTTTCGCACACCGGTCCGACGATGTCCCAGAGGTCTGCTTCCCCTGTCCGGGCCCGCGCCGGCAGGATGTCGTGATGCGCCTGGTACAGAGCAGGACGCAGCAGGTCATTCATCGCGGCATCGACGATTGCAAAGCGCCGCGCGCTCTGCGTCTTCAGGTATTCCACCCGGGTCAGGAGCACGCCCGCCTCCCCCACCAGCGCACGACCCGGCTCCAGAACCAGGGTTTCGGGTCGCCCGGCAAACTGGTCACTCAGCATCCGGCCGTAATCAGTGAGCGACGGCGGTGTTTCCTCACGGTAGCGGATGCCGATTCCGCCCCCGATGTCGATTTGCTCCAGGCCGATGCCCTGCGCGCCCAGCCGGTCGGCCAGATCCAGCAACGAGGTCAACGCGTCGCGCAGGGGTTGCAGATCCGTGATTTGCGAACCGATGTGACACGCAATGCCTTTCAGCGCGAAGCGCGGATCGGACTGCAGTTCCCGCAGCAGCGGTTCCGCCTGCGCGAGCGGGATACCGAATTTATTGTCGCGCAGCCCGGTGGAGATATAGGGGTGGGTGGCCGCGTCCACATCCGGATTGACCCGCAAAGCGACGGGAGCGGCCTGCCCGAGCTGTGCCGCGATCTCACCGAGCCGCGTCAGTTCCGCGATGGACTCCACATCGATACAGTGGACGCCAGTCTTAAGCGCGTAACGCAACTCCGCGGTGCTCTTCCCCACCCCGGAGAACACTGTACGATCCGGCCGCCCGCCGGCGGCGATGACCCGGTCGAGTTCCCCCATCGACACGACATCGAAACCGGAACCCAGGTCCGTCAGCAGGCGCAACACCGACAGGTTGCTGTTGGCCTTCACGGCGTAGCAGATCAGGTGCCGCTGGCCAGACAGAGCCTGGTCCAGTTCGCGCCAGCGAGCGGTGATGGCGTGCGCGGAATAGACGTACAGCGGGGTGCCGTAACGGATCGCCAGATCCGCTACCGGAACCTGTTCGATGTGCAGTTCCCCGGCGACGTAGTGCCAGGGCTTCATCGTTCCTGCGCAGACCCGCCGTTATCGCCGCCTGATTGATCCGCGGGGGGGAGGAACAGCGGCCCGGTCTGCCCACAGCCGCCGGCGGCACCGAGCGTGGCTGCAACCACCAGATAACGGAACAGACAGAACGCACGGCGGCGCAGACTATGCATCATGGCCAGCAATTCCAGTTGTTACAAGAGTCAGGTCGGGGCGGCGCAGTATCGACGCTGCGGGTGTACTTTTCAATTCCCGCCGCCCGCCTTGCCGTGCACGGCGTCGACCGCCTTGATATGCCGCGTAAGCCGATCCTCGATGAGCCGTTTGGCGCGCCAGTAGTGGCCGGTCTGTAGCGGGGCCGGGCGGCCGTCGTCGCCGCGCCGCTGCGTGAAGTCGAGATCCGCCAGATGAGCCGGGTAGCGGCCTCCATCGCGACGCATGGACAGCAGGTGGCGCGCAACCTGCTCGTAGATGCGCTCGCCGCATTCCTGGGTACTGAACTCGACCCCCGCGCAACGGATCAGCAACTCGTCGTTAAGGGCGTCGGGCGCCGGGCAGAACGCCTGCAGACCACTCGGTCCGCGCTGCAAGTCGGCCGTGTTCAAAGTAATCGCCCGCGCTCGCCAGATGCCGCCGGTCTCATCCAGGCGGTAGTAGCTACAGACCCGCTCCGCGACGCCGCAAATCAGCCGCTCGCGTTCCATGACCGCGCCGAGAAAATGGGCCACCTGAGCGAGGTGGCCCTTCAGCGAATAGGTTTCGGTGCGCTGGACATAAAGGGCGCCCAGTTCATCGAACAGATAAAGGTAGGTAAGCGAGCCGCGCACCGAGACGAAGACCTGTACCGCCCCGTCTTCTCTGGCGCGCAGCAGTTCGGCGAGCGGCTCACGACTTCTCCAGCCGGACCAGTGAGCATAGCGGCGGGCTTGGCCGTTCGGTTTGCCGAGGTGTTCCAGAAGCGCGCCAAGCCGGGAAAAATGATCCACCCGCGCCGCTCCGCCGTCACGCCACACCACGCCGTAGCCCGCCGCGGGCACCGGAAACAAGAAGCTGACTCGTGGCCGTCGCAGCGCGTCGGCGGCTTCGGCGAGTACGGACACTAGCGGTTCCGCGGTGACCTCGGGCTGATCGCTCCTGACAATCCGCACCGCCGGGATTTGCTGTTCCGACAGCGCAAGCCGCAGAGGGCCGACAATCGCCTCTTGAGAGGTGAAACTGCGATGCAACACCTCGCCCCAGGAGGTGCGGGTCAGGCACCAGGACTCGCGGCTTGCCTCGTCCTCGGCGGGAGGCTGGACCACGAGAAGATGGGTTATTCGGGATGAGCGGCTCAGATCCTCGATGCGTGCCTCGCGGGCGGCCGTGGGAGTCAGCCAGCGACACACGCAGCGCACGAGGGCACTGATCTGCCGGGTCGACACCTGGTGCGAGGCATCCGGAAGAAACCGGGTACCGGAGACCAGGACCCCGTTCAGGGCTCCCCAGGCGAGCACCTCCCATGGTGTGGCGGCCCGCTTCAGTTGCCGCATGGCTGTGTCGGTTCCCTGCGCATAGAGTATCCACTGCTCCTGACCCGCGGCGTTGCGGGTGACGCGCAGCCCGGCCGCCGTCTCAGCCACACCGCTGCCGGCGGGGTAGTGAATCAGATCCAACTTCCCGGGGCGTCGTTCGAAGGCGGCGTAGATGCGCCGTCCGAGAACCTGCACATCGGCGCCGCGAATACTGTTCGACGATTCCGCCTCCTTGGCGAAATTGGCGATTCGCGAATAGCAGGCCGTCAGCTCCTTGACCACGGCGCGGTAATCGCGCAGAACCTGTTCGATATCCCAGCGGCCGAAATGGTCGAGTTGCAGAACATGAGCCCGCGACCAGCCCCACTCGCGCACGTAGGTCGCCATGATCTCGCCGGCGGCGCTGACCGCGGTACGAGGTCGCGACAGCTTCTCGCCCACCTTGAGGTACAGGCACTGTCGAGCGGTTTCAAGCCGATCGGTTTCGCCACGAGCCAGCAGGTGTCGCTCGATGCGGCCATACATCATTAGATAAGGGTCCAACAGTTCGGTATCCGCTTGGTCGGACAGCAGCAGCCGTTTGTAGTCGTGGCTCAGCGGTGTCGCGCGGGGTAGCTGCGCCGCATAGGCTTCCATCAATAAAATCTTGAGGATCGTTTTGTGGGGTGAGTCCAGCGCCTTGAACACCTGCCACAAGGCGGCGCCATGCAGTTCGTCCCGGGGAATGTCGGCCAGTCCGCCGAAGTTGATGTAGTCCTGCTCCGACACTACCCGGCCTGCCACCAACTCGGCGACAGCCGCGTCATAGTCCCTTTCTCGCTCCGGTGGCACCACCCACCATAACGGGGGCTGGCCGGCGAGCAGAATCGCGGTACGGTAAAACTCGTCCAGCAGCACCAGCGACTGCGCGCTGCCGCTACTTTCCTTACTCACCGCGTCCGCCGTACCCCCGCGAAACCGGTCCGTCGTTACCAGGTAGAAGTGCGTTTCCAGATTCGCCGCGGCAGCCCACTGTTCGAGGCGGTTGAAGCGCGCGCGCAGCAGCTCACCCTGCTCAACCGCCACGATCGGGTCGCAGCAGACCCAGATGTCGAAATCACTGGCGGCATTGAAGGCGATGGTGCCGCTGCTCCCCATGACATAAATACCCCGGATCGCGGGATTTGGTTCGTCCAAGGGGGCCGGCTGTCGACCAGTTTGCCGATACCAGGCGGACCGTGACTTCTCGTCCAGCTGGAAATCACGAATCCCCCGGGCTATGGGAACGGTATTACCACCGGCAGGATCGGCGCCGCTGTGCAGGGCCAACACCAGGCAACGCAGGCGCTCGGTCTGCCGGCCGGAAACGCTAGCTTCGAGCCGCTGCAGCCGTTGGGCGTTGACTTCACTGAACCGCTGGCTCGGACTGGGCGTGCTCACGGGCTTGGTTGAAAAAGGGGCAACGGACTGGCCGCTCCGTTAACGGCAGCGGCCAGCGGAAATTGAGACTTCGGTCTCAACCGGCCCACCGTTCTGCTACAATTCGCGCCCCGCGTAGGGAAATGGCTATGTAGCTCAGTTGGTTAGAGCACGGCACTCATAATGCCGGGGTCGGTGGTTCGAGCCCACCCATAGCCACCAGCTATTACGTACGGTGGTGGTGTCCGGCAGCGACCCCGGGCACCGACCCCGACGCCTCATTCGCCGGGTCGGTGGTTGCCGCGGGCCTTCCCTGGCCC
>JAYZWP010000372.1:0-7557 GCA_036142245.1 Pseudomonadota bacterium
CGAGTTTCTCCTGCTGGAGGGGGCCCAGGCCGGGTTGTCCTGGAGTACGGTGCTGAAAAAGCGTGACGGGTATCGGCGTGCCTTCGCGGGGTTCGACCCCGCCAAAGTCGCTGTATTCGACCCGGCAACCTGCGACAAGCTGGCGACCGATCCGGGCATCATCCGCCATCGCGGGAAGATCGCCGCCGCCGTCGGCAACGCCCGCGCCTTTCTCGGCGTGCAGACCGAGCACGGCAGCTTTGCCGACTATCTGTGGGGCTATGTCGACGGAACGCCGATCATCAACCGCTGGCGCACGCCGGACCAGGTCCCCGCCGTCACCCCGTTGGCCGAGCGTTTAAGCCGGGACTTGAAACGGCGGGGCTTCAAGTTCTTCGGGCCGACCATCTGTTATGCCTACCTCCAGGCCGTGGGTGTCGTGAACGATCACCTGCTGGATTGTTTTCGGCACGGGGAGGTCTGAGCCCGAAAACAAAAAAGCCCCCGACCGTATCCGGTCGGGGGCTTTCCGCTGTGCATGGTCGAAATGCGGCCTGAAATTACATCTCCAGGTCCATCCCGAAGCCGCCTTCCTCCATGGCATGGCCGAAGGTGTCGCGCGGGTAGTATTCGGACTGATAGGTGGACTTGCGGGCACCCCAGCCATACTCCCACAGCCACCCCGACGGGTTGCCGAAGTAGAAGGAGAGCATCTGGTCGTTGGCGTGCTTGCCGAGCTGGATGGCGACCGGCACCTTGTTCTCGCGCACGATGTCGTGAGTCAGGCCGACGTCGTCGAGGCTGTCCACCTCGATCATGAGATGGTTGATGCGCTTTTCCATCGGACCCACGCCGAATGCGATGGAGTGGTCGCGGGGGTTGCAGTGCATGAAGACCGGCTCCACCGCCACCGGTGCTCCGGGGACTTTCAATTTGTATTCGACGCTGCCGCGCATGCCGAACACCTCGTTGTAAAACTTGTAGGCGGCGTGGATGTCGTCCTGCCTCAGGATGCAATGCCCGATGCCCTCGCCGGTGGTCAGGAATTTGCCGTGCATGGCGCGCCCGGGGTGGAACGGCTGGTGGGTCCAGACCTCGGGTCCGTGGTAGATCTCGGTGGGATTGCCGGCCGGATCCTTGCAGCGCAGCAGTCCGAGGACACGCCGCTCGCGGCAGTCTTCGGCATCGCCCACTTCATACGCAACGCCGGCTTCGGACAGTTGCTGTTCCATCTCCACCAGTTCGTTGGGACCGGCAACGCGCCAGCCCATGTAGATCATGTCGTCCTCGCCGCTGTTGTGGATCACCATGCGGTGGTGGTGGTAGTCCATCCGGACGTAAAAACGGTCGCCTTCACCCTCGTCCAGGATCTCCATTCCCGCGATTTGACCGGCGAAATGTTTCCAGGCGTCAACATCGCTGACACCCAGGCCGAGATAGCCGAATTCCGTGACTTGTGCCATGGGTTACTCTCCTAACAATTGAAGGCCCCGGCACTCAGCGACCGGGGAAAGCGTTTCAGTATAACTGTGATCCGGGCAGATTCCTGCCTGTGGGGAGGCCGGATTTCAAGGGTTCTTCAGCGCTTCCTTGTTGATTTTTCCGGTGCGCGAGCGCGGCAGCGGCTCGGCGCGGAATTCGATCAGGCGGGGGACTTTGAACTCCGCCAGCCGTGCGCGGCAGTGGTCGATCAGCTGCTGTTCCGTCGCATCGGTATCGTCGCGCAGTTTGACGACCGCTTTGACGACCTCTCCTTTCAGCCGTCCCCTGGCCGCGATCACGGCAACTTCGCCCACTGCCGGATGGGCGTACAGGACATCTTCCACCTCCGGGGCGAATACCTTGAGTCCGGCGACATTGATGATGTCTTTGGTGCGCCCGACGATGAACAGATATCCGTCGTCATCGACATAGCCCACGTCGCCGGTGTGGAACCACTCGTCGCGAATCACCGCGTCGGTGGCGTCCTGGTTGCGCCAGTAGCCGCGCATGAGCATCGGTCCCCGGGCGATGATCTCGCCGACCTCGCCGGCTGGCAGCGGCTGGTTGTCGTCACCGGCTATGCGGATCTCGGCGGTCGGCAGCGGCAGTCCGACGCTGCCGAACTTTTCTGCTGGCGGCTGCTTCGGCACGAGGGTTAGCAATGGGGCGGTTTCGGTCAGCCCGTAACCGGTGCTGAACTCCACGTTCGGAAACCGCGCGATGAAGCTTTTCAATACCTCCTGGGACGCCATGGCACCGAAACTGAGCATATAGCGCAGGGAGTGCAACGGAAACTGTTGCCAGTCGCGCAGTTGCATCAATGCCTGAATCATGGGCGGCACCAGCGCGGTGATGGTCACGTGGTGACGCTCCAGCTCTTCGAGAAACCGGCGCGGCGCGAACCGTTCCATGATCACCAGGGTGCCGCCGGTCTGGATCAACGCCAACAGATAGAGCGGCCCGATGATGTGGCTGATGGGGACCGGCAGGCCGAGGATGAACTCGTCCCGGACGTCGGAAAACCGTTCCAGCATCGCGTTGGGGGAATAAGCGAGATTGTCGTAGCTCAGCATCACCCCCTTCGAGCCACCGACGGTACCGGATGTGTAGAGAATCAGCGCCAGGTCCTGGGGGGCGTGGTCGGGGATCCGGTAGGTGGCCGCGGCATCACCCATGGCGAGCAGCGTCTTGAATGGCACTGCTTTGGCGTGGCCACACGCCTCCCGGGCGGCGTCGAGCAGCGGCTGTGCTCCGGGGGCCGCCGTCAGCAGCCGTGGCGCGACATCATCCACGATGGCGGCAACTTCCGCCGCGGTGAGATTCGCATCGATCGGTACCAGGGTGCAGGGAATACTGGCGCAGGCGAAAAACAGGTCGGTGAATTCCAGGCAATTGGGCACGATGCAGGCCACCCGATCGCCCGCGGCGACGCCTGCCGCGCGCAACGCGCTGGCCAGCCCCGCCGCGCGGTTGCGCTGGGCGGTGTAGGTGATTTCCGTGTCACCCAGAATCTGTATCACCCGCTCCGGCCAACGTTGAGTCGCTTGATCGAACGACGCTGCGATGTTCACCCTGAATTCCCCCCTCGTTGATTTCTGTGGCGTCCACGCCACCGGTCATGCTGCCACAACCACTGCTCCGGATGACGCTGAATCCATCCGCCGAACAGCGCATTGATCTGACCGAGCAGCGCTACGGTGTCGCGGCTGCGATCGCCGGTGGTCTGGTGACGGATCGGTGGTTCGAAGTGGATGGTGTGGTGAGTGGTCTCCCGGATGCATATCATCGGCACGATGGGAGCGCCCGAGCGCAGGTGAAAGGTCGCGACACCGTGAGCGGTCCAGGCCGGATGGCCGAGGAACTCGACCTGGTAATCGTTGCTGCGGCGGTCGGCCACCACCAGCAGCAGTTCATTCCGGCGCAGGGTGGCCAGACAGGCGCGCATCCCCGCCGTGCCCAGCGGCGTGGCGATGTAGCGTATCGACAGCCGCGCGGCATGCTCGTCCAGGTAGCGCCGCAGCGCCGGGATCTCCGCCGGGCGATGCAGAGAACAGGTGCGATAGCCGTGCCGCTCCAAGGCGCGGATCGCCGGTACCCAGTTGCCCATGTGGGGCAGTGCCAGAATCGCGCCCTTACCTTCGGCGAGCGCGGCATCGAGATGCTCGACCCCGACCAGCCGGACCCACTCATCCCACGCGATGCCATGGTCGGTTGGTTCCCAGAACGCCTCCACGAACCCGGTGCCGAAGGCATGAAAACTGCGGCGGGCGAGCTGCCTTCGTTGACGCGCGTCGAGCCGGTCGCCATACACCAGGCGCAGATTATCCAGCGCCTGCCGGCGTCGGGATGAGGTGAGCCGGAACACCACCTCCCCGAACAGACCGCCCAGTCGGCTCAGCCCCCGCTGGTTGCGGATGCGGCGCACCAGCGCGTCGAATCCCCGCAACACCCGGTAGAGCAGCCGGTCGCGCGTTGTCCAGGCCGCATCGCGCGGCGGATCGGGATCATCCGGCGGCGGAATCGGCGGGTTCTGGGTTTCCGGGGATGGCTGGTTCGACACGGTGGCTTAGGGCCTAGAATGGTCAGCCGCCGGGCAAAGGCGCGCGGTGGCGAGAGAGAAGCGTGAGGAGAGCATGCGATGAAAATGGTGTCAGCAATCATAAAGCCGTTCAAGTTGGACGATGTCCGCGCGGCGCTTTCAGATGTCGGGGTCAAGGGGATGTCCGTGACCGAAGTGTAGGGATTCGGGCGGCAGCGCGGCCACACGGAAATCTACCGTGGTGCCGAATATGTGGTGGATCTGCTGCCGAAGGTGAAGCTCGAGATCGGCGTGGCGGATGATCAGGTGGAAGCTGTCGTGGAAGTGATCGGCAAGGCGGCCAACACCGGCAAGGTCGGCGACGGCAAGATTTTCGTCTATGACATCGACAATGTGGTGCGTATCCGTACCGGCGAGGTAGGCGGCGACGCGCTGTAAAGACCGGCGCGATGTCGCGCCACGGAACGCAATCCGTCGGGTAGTGCCACGGCCCGATGAATAACGCAAGCGGAGGGGAACTCATGCTGAATCGATTGGCCGGGACAACGGCGTCCCGGATCTGGGTCATGGTGGCCCTGCTGCTGCCGGGATTGGTCCAGGCGCAAGAGCTTAATGGTGCCGACACCGCCTGGATCCTGACCTCGACGGCTCTGGTGCTGTTCATGACGTTGCCGGGATTGGCGCTGTTCTACGCCGGTCTGGTGCGTACCAAGAACGTGCTGTCGGTGCTGATGCAGTGCTTCGCCATCACCTGCGTGGTGTCGGTGCTCTGGGTGGTGGCCGGGTACAGTATCGCCTTCGGCGATGGCGGTGCCGCCAACGCCTGGTGGGGAGGATTGGGACTTGCCTTTCTGCAGGGCGTCTCCCGGGATGCGCTGGCGGGAACCATACCCGAGACCGTCTTCGCCATGTTTCAGATGACCTTCGCGATCATCACTCCGGCGCTGATCGTGGGCGGTTTCGCGGAGCGGATGCGCTTCTCCGCAATGCTGCTGTTCTCGGCGCTCTGGCTGTTGCTGGTGTATGCACCGGTCTGTCACTGGGTCTGGGGCGGAGGCTGGCTCGGCGAGCGGGGATTGCTCGACTTTGCCGGTGGAACAGTCGTGCATATCAATGCCGGGGTGGCGGCACTCGTCGCCGCCGTGGTGCTCGGACAGCGCAAGGGTTTTCCCACCACCCCCATGATGCCCCACAACCTCACCATGACGGTGACCGGCGCGGCCATGCTCTGGGTGGGCTGGTTCGGTTTCAACGCCGGCAGCGCGCTGGCGGCCAACGGTGACGCCGGTATGGCGATGCTGGTCACGCACCTGGGCGCGGCCTGCGGTTCTCTGGCCTGGATGGTCGTCGAGTGGCTGCGGCACGGTAAACCGAGTGTGCTGGGCATCGTCACCGGTATGGTGGCCGGGCTGGGTACCATCACGCCGGCATCCGGTTTCGTCGGCCCCATGGGCGCCATCGTGATCGGACTCGCGGCGGGGGTGATCTGTTTCTACGCCACGCAACTCATCAAGCGCCGATTGTTCATTGATGATTCGCTCGATGTGTTTCCGGTCCACGGCGTGGGGGGCATCCTCGGCACGTTGCTGGCGGGCGTATTCGTGTCGGCAGGCCTCGGCGGCGCGGGTTTTGCCGAGGGGGTTACCATGGCCGGTCAGGTGATGACGCAGTTGATCGGCATATTGGCGACCATGGTCTGGTGCGGCGTGCTGTCGTGGGTGCTGCTGAAAGGAATCGGCTTGATGGTGGATCTGCGGGTCACCGAAGAGCAGGAAACCGAGGGGCTCGACGTGGTGCTCCACGACGAGAGCGGCTACAACCTTTAACGGCGGCGCCGTGGCGTCCAGTTCAGCAACTCTGCATCGAGGAGAAGACGGCAGTACGCCGCGGCGTACTGCCGTCTTCCTCCGGCGTCGACAAGCCGGCTGACGTGGATGCCGACGAGTACCTCGCCACGCTCGCGGAGCGGCGCTGGCGCAAGCTGCCGCGGCAGATCGCCTACTGCTTCGAGAAGTCGTCCTACTACCGGGCCCGGTTTCAGGCCGCGGGCATCGGTGATCCGCGGGATGTCGACAGTTTCGACACCTTCCGCGCCCTGCCGGTCCTGATGGACAAGGCGGCCCACCGCCAAAGCCAGGAAGCATCGCTGGTCGAACAGGGGCACCCATTCGGTATGCATCTGTGCGCTGCGCTGGACACGGTGATCCACGTGGCTGCCACCTCGGGTACCACCGGCGAACCCACTTTCTACACCTTCACGCGCAAGGATCTGGCGATCACCCAGACGGTGTTCGCCCGTCTGTTCGCCAAGGCCGGCATCCGGCCGGGAGACACCGTGCTGCACGCCTTCGGCTTGAGTCTCTGGTTGGCCGGCGTCACCATCGTGCAGGCGTTGGAGGCGTACGGCGCCCGGCCTGTTGCGGTGGGGGCGGAGGCTGGCGTCGCCAAGATTCTGCGCACCGCGCGGCTCGTGCGGCCGCGGGTATTGATGGGAACGCCATCGCTGGTGGGACGGTTGATCGAGCGCGCCCCGCAGGAACTGGGGTGCGACGTCGCCGCGCTGGGCATCGAAGTGATCTTCTGTGCCGGGGAACCGGGCCTGACCATCGCCTCGGTACGGGAGCGCATCCGCGCGGCTTACGGCGCGCAGGTGTTCGACGCCACCGGCGGCGCCTGGCATAACGGCACCGTGTCGTGCGACGCGCCCGACCATCACGGCATGCACTACCTGGCCGAGGACTACTGTTTCCGTTACGACCTGGTCGATCCGGTTACCCGCCGTCCCGTGCCGCTGCGGGACGGGGCGCTCGGGGAGGCGATTCATACCGCCCTGGAGTACGAAGCCGGTCCGGCGATGCGCAGTGCGACCGGCGACATGGTCGAGATCCGGGTCGGGGAGTGCCCGGGCTGCGGCGAGTTCGGAACCCGGATGAACATCGTCGGACGCACCGATGACGTGATGAACGTCAAGGGCGTGAAGATCTATCCCGAGGCGATTCGCACGGTCGTGGCGGAGTTCTCGCCCGACGTGTCCGGGCAGGTTCAGATCGTCCTGCCGGCTCCGCCGCCGCGGGTCGAGCCGCCGGTGCCGGTGCGTGTCGAGCTTGCGCAAACCGCGGCTGGCGTCGACACGGCGGCCCTTGCCTCCCGAATCGAGGCAAGGGTGCGAGAGACCCTGGCGGTTCGCGTGCGGGTTGAGACGGTGCCATTCGGCAGCCTGGAGCGGTCCAATCTGAAGACCAAACTGCTGCTGGTCAAACCGGATTAGGGAGGCTTTCGGTTTTCCGCCAAAGGGCGCTAATCTGCGTCTCGTCGTCCCCAGCCTCAGTGATGTTATTGCCATGCAGATCGTGAAACGCTCCCTCGAGGAGCTGGTCGAGCCGATTCACGACGGCGCCACCCTGGCTGTGCCGCCCGACTACAGTGGCGTCTCCGTGGCCGCAACCAGGGCCTTGATTCGGCGCGGTGTGCGGGACCTGGAGGTTATCGGCTGTCCGCAAACCGGCTTTCAGACCGACCTGCTGATCGGGGCGGGCTGCGTTTCGGCCGTGCAGAGC
>JAYZWP010000373.1:0-3060 GCA_036142245.1 Pseudomonadota bacterium
GTCATTGTTGTGAGAGAGCCACCATGGAACGTCTGACCAAACCGGCGCTACCATCCTCCGGCCGGCAGCCGAACCTGGCCGATTACGATACCGCGCGCGAGGAGTTCCGGTGGGATGCAGCCTCCGCCCGGCTCGCCGGATTACCGGCGGGAGGCATCAACATCGGTCACGAGGCACTGGAACGGCATCTGGGCACCGCCACCGCCGACAAGGTTGCGCTGCGCTGGATAGACCGGGCCGGCGCCGTGCACGACCACACTTACGCCGATCTGAGCCGACTCACCAACCGCTTCGCCAATGTACTCGCAAGCCTCGGTATACAGCCGGGTGAGCGGGTGTTCGTGCTGGCGGGGCGAGTCCCGGAACTCTATATTGCCGCGCTCGGCAGCCTGAAATACCGGGCGGTGTTCTGTCCGCTGTTTTCCGCTTTCGGTCCGGAGCCAATCCAGTCCCGCATGCAGATCGGCGAGGCCGCGGTGCTGGTCACCACCGCGGCGCTGTACCAGCGCAAGGTGGCGAAAATCCGCAGCATGCTGCCAACGCTCAGAGAGGTGCTGCTGGTCGGGAGCGACGAGCAGATCGCCGCACTGCCGGACACCCGCAACCTGCGCCAGCTCCTGGCGCAGGCGAAGGACAGTTTCACTATCGAACCGACGGACCCGGAAGAGCTGGCACTGCTGCATTTCACCAGCGGCACCACCGGCAAACCGAAGGGAGCGATGCACGTCCACGCCGCGGTAACGGCGCATCGCGAGACCGGCCGTATCGCCCTGGACCTGCATCCGGACGACATTTTCTGGTGCACCGCCGACCCCGGCTGGGTAACCGGCACCAGCTACGGCATCATCGCACCGCTGACGCTGGGCTGCACCATGATTGTCGATGAGGAGGAGTTCGACGCACAGCGTTGGTACCGCATCCTCGAACAGCAGCGGGTCAACGTCTGGTACACCGCTCCCACCGCCATTCGCATGCTGATGAAGCTGGGCGGCGAACTGCCCGCCCGGCACGACCTCAGCCGCCTGTGCTTCATGGCCAGCGTCGGCGAACCGCTCAATTCGGAGGCGGTCGTCTGGGGCCAGGAGACCTTCGGCATGCCGTTCCACGACAACTGGTGGCAGTCGGAGACCGGCGGCATCATGATCGCCAACTACGCCGCCTGCGACGTCAAGCCGGGTTCCATGGGCCGCCCCCTGCCGGGGATCGAGGCGGCGGTCGTGGAACGGCTCGGCTCCGGTGCCGTAAGGGAGCTGACCGAGCCGAACCGGCAGGGCGAGCTGGCGCTCAAGAAAGGCTGGCCGTCGATGTTCCGCGGCTACCTCAACGAGGAGGAGCGCTACGCCAAATGCTTCCGTGGCGACTGGTACCTCACCGGCGACCGGGTACGCCGCGATGCCGACGGCTACTACTGGTTCGTCGGCCGCGCCGACGACGTCATCAAAACCTCCGGACACCTGATCGGTCCCTTCGAGGTGGAGGATGTGCTAATGGCCCACCCGGCGGTGGCGGAAGCCGGGGTGATCGGCAAGCCCGACCCGGTAGCCGGCGAGATCGTCAAGGCGTTTGTTGCCCTGAAACCGGGCTTCACCCCCGACGAGGAGTTGGAACGCGAACTGATGGCGCATGCGCGCAAGCGGTTGGGTGCGGTCGTGGCGCCGAAAGAGCTGACGTTTCGCACCAGCCTGCCGAAGACCCGCAGCGGCAAGATCATGCGCCGTCTGCTGAAGGCGCGGGAATTGGGCCTGCCGGAAGGCGACACCTCGACCCTGGAAGGTGACGCATGAACCCCCTGGACCTGCGCAGCGGCACGGCAGTTGAGTTGCTTTCGCTGATGCTGCGTATCCGTCGCTTCGAGGAAAAATGCGCGGAGCTGTACAGCGCCGAAAAGATCCGCGGCTTTTTGCATCTGTATATCGGCGAGGAAGCGGTCGCCAGCGGCGTCATTCCGCTGCTCGACACCGAAGATGCCGTGGTCGCCACCTATCGGGAGCATGGCCACGCCCTGGCCCGCGGCATCCCCATGGGGCCGGTGATGGCGGAGATGTATGGCAAGCAGGAGGGGTGTAGCCGAGGGCGCGGTGGCTCGATGCACGTCTACGACGCAGCGACGCGCTTCTACGGCGGCAACGCCATCGTCGGGGGCGGCCTGCCGCTGGCGGCGGGACTCGCTCTGGCGGATCGCATGCAGCACCGTCCCCGCGTGACCGCCTGTTTTTTCGGCGAAGGGGCAGTGGCCGAGGGGGAGTTCCACGAGACCATGAATCTCGCGGCGCTGTGGCGGCTGCCGGTGCTGTTCGTCTGCGAGAACAACCTCTACGCCATGGGCACGGCGCTGGAGCGATCGGAATCGCAGACCGATATCCACGCCAAGGCGGCCAGCTACCGGGTCGACGCCGAGGTGGTGGATGGAATGGATCTGGTGGCGGTCAGGCAGGCAGCCGGCAACGCTATCGAGGCGATCCGCGAAGACGGCAAACCGCGCTTCCTGGAGTGCCGCACCTACCGCTTTCGCGCCCACTCCATGTTCGACGCCCAGCTCTACCGGGACAAGGCGGAGGTGGAGCAGTGGCGGGAACAGGACCCGATCACCCAATTCACCGCCAGGCTGAAGGAAGCGCAAGCGCTCGATGACGTCCGGCTGGCCGAACTGGAAGCAGCCGCGGAGGCACAGATAACCCAGGCAGTCACCTTCGCGGAATCCGGCACCTGGGAACCGGCTGCGGACCTGCTGCGTTTCGTCCACAGCGAGCCGGCGGCATGAAAACCACCTACCGCGAAGCGGTACGCGAGGCAATCCGCGAGGCGCTGCGACGCGACGACCGGGCCTTTCTGATGGGGGAGGATGTCGGCCGCTATGGCGGCTGCTACGCCGTCAGCAAAGGGTTGCTGGAGGAGTTCGGCGAAGAACGCGTTCGCGATACGCCGCTGTCGGAATCCGCTTTCGTCGGCGCCGGACTGGGTGCCGCCATGGGGGGGATGCGCCCCATCGTCGAGATCATGACCGTCAACTTCAGCCTGCTGGCGCTCGACCAGATTCTGAATAACGCCGCCACGGTGCTG
>JAYZWP010000374.1:0-2750 GCA_036142245.1 Pseudomonadota bacterium
AATCCGAGAGCGACGTCGCTCGCCTGTTCGAACAGCGGGATCTCATTTCCGCGCCTGTAGTAGACGATAACGGCAAGCTGCTCGGGCGCATCACTATTGACGATGTCGTGGACGTATTACAGGAACGTGCGGACAGCTCGTTTCTTGGCATGGCGGGCGTCGGCCCCCAGGAAGACCTGTTCGCGCCGGTTTTGCGAACCGCCCGGGGGCGCACCTTCTGGCTGGGTCTGAATCTGCTCACCGCACTGTTCGCTTCCTGGGCCATCGGACTGTTCGACGCCACCATCGAGAAGATGGTGGCCCTGGCAATCCTCATGCCGATCGTCGCCAGCATGGGCGGCAATGCCGCCAGTCAGACTCTCGCGGTGACCATCCGCGGTCTGGCGATGGATCAGGTGAGCCGGCGCACCACGCGGATGTTGTTGCGCCGCGAACTGCGCGTCGGACTGCTCAACGGCACCCTCTGGGCAGTGGTGGTGGCACTGGCAGCGGGATTCTGGTTCCGAGATACGCACCTGGGTCTGATCATCGGCGCGGCGATGGTGATCAACCTGCTGTGTGCCGCCGCGGCCGGCTTCGCCATTCCTGTACTGCTGCACCGCAGCGGCGTTGATCCGGCGCTCGCCAGCACGGTGTTCGTCACTACGGTGACCGACGTGGTGGGCTTCGTGGCGTTTCTTGGTCTTGCCGCGCTCTTCCTGGTCTAGCTTCCTGGTCTAGCTTCCTGGTCTAGGGACATTCCGAAACACGGCTTGCATGGCGATGTTCATCCCGCCACCCGGGAGTACCCGCCCGCACTGAGCACCTTTGAATAGGTAGGTTACGTACGTCTTAAGCCGTGCCGAGAGAGTATTCGGCCGACAGGAAACTGTAACCAACTCAGAGCGTTACTGACCCTGATTTTTGCCGTGCGCTGCCGGCATCTCGTGCCTCCTCGCAATCAGCTGGCGGAACCACGCTACTCACTATCGTTAGACGCTCGGTGCCGCCATCCCAAGGGTGGGGTTGGCCGGGCTGCGCAATTTATCGGACTCTCCTCTGCGTGCCGAGCGCTTCGCCGGATCAAACGGCTTCCCGCTGCGGTCATGCGATGCGATAAACCACAACGCCGGTCCCGAACCCACCTGACCGACTCAGAGCGTAACAAAACAACGGGCGCCGCAGCGCCCGTTGTCTTGCCTCTCGCACCGCCCGGCTGGTCGCAGGGCGGGTGAGCGCCGAATCAGGTGTTGAATCAGGTGTTCTTGGCGAAGTCCGGATACGCTTCCAGACCACATTCCACCAGGTCGACGCCCTCGTATTCTTCCTCTTCGCTGACGCGGATACCCATCACCGCCTTGATGATCAACCAGACCACGAAGCTGGCGGCGAATACCCAGACCAGAATTGTGAACAGCCCCATCAACTGGGCGCCGATGGTGGCATCTTCGTTCGAGAGCACCACCGCGATCAGACCCCACATGCCCACCACGCCGTGCACAGAAATAGCGCCGACCGGATCGTCGATCTTGAGCTTATCCAACCCGACGATGGAGAAAACCACCAGAATGCCGCCGATCATCCCGATCACGGTCGCAAGGCCCGGCGTAGGCGTCAGTGGTTCGGCGGTAATCGCCACCAGACCGGCCAGCGCCCCGTTCAACGCCATGGTGAGATCCGCCTTGCCGAACATGACCCGCGCGGCAATCAGCGCGGCCACCACACCACCGGCCGCCGCCATGTTGGTGTTAACGAACACCAGGGCCACGGCGTTCGCCTCGGCCACATCGGAGACCTTCAATTCCGAACCGCCGTTGAACCCGAACCAACCCATCCAGAGGATGAAGGTACCCAGGGTGGCCAGCGGCAGGTTGGCACCGGGGATGGCGTTCACCCTGCCGTCGGCGGTGTATTTGCCCTTACGCGGCCCGAGCAGCAGCACTCCCGCCAGAGCCGCCGCACCACCGCACATGTGCACCACACCGGAGCCCGCAAAGTCGAGAAAACCGTTGGCGTCGAGGAAACCGCCGCCCCACTTCCAGTAGCCTTGCAGGGGGTAGATGAAGCCCGTCAGAAATACCGCGAATACCAGGAAAGCCCACAGCTTCATCCGCTCCGCCACAGCGCCGGAGACGATGGACATGGCGGTGGCCACAAACACCACCTGGAAGAAGAAGTCCGACAGGTTGGAGTAGTAGATGTCACCGTTGCTGGCCAGCACCTCTTCCGCCGTGTTGTCACCGCCCAGGAAGAAACTGATACCCGGCCAGATGCTGCTGGAGGCAGAATCTCCCGGATACATGATGTTGTAGCCCATCACCATGTACATGATGCAGGCGACAGCAAACAGGGTGATGTTCTTGGTGAGAATCTCGGTGGTGTTTTTGGCCCGAACCAGGCCCGCTTCCAGCATGGCGAAACCGGCCGCCATCCACATGACAAACGCGCCCATCACCAGAAAATAGAAGGTATCCAGGGCATAACTGAGTTCGACTACGGCTTCCATCGGGTGTCTCCCTTCGCTGTTTTAGAACCCCAGCCGACGGCTAGAGCGCGTCCGCACCGGTCTCACCGGTGCGGATTCTGATGACCTGACCCAGATCGAAGACAAAAATCTTGCCGTCGCCGATCTTGCCGGTGTTGGCCGACTTGCTGATGGCCTCGACGACGCCATCAACCTGGCCATCATCGACGGCAACCTCCAGCTTTACCTTGGGCAGGAAGTCGACGACATACTCGGCGCCCCGATAGAGTTCCGTGTGGCCCTTCTG